>JAXHTS010000002.1 GCA_034190085.1 Spirochaetota bacterium | reverse complement strand
TGCGAGTTTCTAACGAGTTAAAGAAAGATGGCTTATTCGTTTCCCCAGGTGGAGTAAGGAGCATCTGGCAAAGACATGATCTGGAGACATTTAAGAAAAGGCTCAAGGCATTAGAGGCAAAGGCTGCCCAGGATAATTTAGTGTTTACAGAAGATCAATTAATAGCTTTAGAGAAGGCTAAGATGGGAAAAGAGGCTCATGGAGAGATAGAAACAGAACATCCTGGCTATTTAGGAGCACAAGATACGTTTTATGTTGGGACAATGAAAGGTGTTGGCCGAATATATCAACAGAGTTTTATCGATACTTATTCAAAGGTCGCTTTTGTTAAACTCTACACTACTAAAATTGCTATTACAGCTGCGGATATTTTAAACGATAGAGTGTTGCCATTTTTTGAGGAGCAAGTGATTCCCCTTTTGAGGATATTAACAGATAGAGGGACTGAGTATTGTGGAAAAATGGAAAACCAAGAATATCAGCTGTGTTCAGCAGTTGAGAATATCGATCATTCTAAGACAAAAGCCAAGAGTCCTCAATCGAATGGTATTTGTGAACGATTTCATAAAACAGTTTTGAATAAATTTTATCGCGTTGCTTTTAGAAAAAAGATTTACAGAGATTTAGAAGAGTTACAAGAAGATCTTGACAATTGGATAAAAGAATATAATGTTGAGAGGACACATGCTGGTAAATATTGTTTCGGAAAAACGCCTATGCAAACATTTTTAGATTCGAAAAGTATTGCTATAGAAAAGATGCTGGATAATAACTTACAGACAACAAAAGGAAATGAGAGTGTCAGATTAAATGCTGGCTAGTACATTGGTTATGTAGTTCCAAAAGAACTGGCATAAATTAAAAGGTTATAAAATGATACCCTTAGTTTTAAAGGATAAAATATTCAAAGATGGTGTTTTGAAGGAAGCAGCTTAGAATATATATTCTGCTGGTGGATATAATTCTATCAATCCACAACTTTTGGCAATAGCTCTATATCGATTCTTAAGATAAGAACAATAGCGGCTACGTGATACTCCCAACACTTCGGCCATTTTCTTCACCGGAAACTTGCCGCTATGTTCTCTAATGAATTTGTACCTCGCTTCTCGGTCTTTGAGAAAATGGCCACTGCTTTTATTAATATACCACGCTCCAATTTTACATCTGCTAATTCCTTCTTCAACCTATATAATTTTTCATCCCGAGGAATACCTTTCCCAGGAAATGCTTTCCGATGAAGCAAATGAATATATCTTAGCTGATGCTGTGAAATTTATCTTTATTTGATAATATTTCAATTATAATTTTGAACTCGATTCTGTTCAGATGGAAAGGTGACATAGGTTTTCATTATTACTCAACGTCACGGCATAAGCAATGACCCTCTCCAGTATGGCCCAGTGTATTAAGTGTAGCGGTGAGTTGAAAATAATCTGCATTAGGCATTGGAGCTAAGCCATCACCACCGTCTTTCATGTTTGTTTCTGTTATGACAAAGGATCCATTAAGTCCTCCATCGGGATTGCCGTCTATATCAAAATCTGAGCCTGGCAACATCGTATAAAATGGATTGAAGCCTATGCCCCAGAAATTTATCTCCTCAGAATCTGTTGGTTCCGGATCATCACCTGTTTCCCCCCAGTCTCCAAAAATATGATCAAAATGGAATGTCATCTCTGTTTTTGCCTCCCCCCCAGCGGCAAGCACTCCATCATTTGTTCCATCCTCATCCAAATCTAAAAGCGGACCACAATTGTAAAATGTCAGTTCCTCCTCTAACTTTATTGAAAAATTTATATTTTCTGTCACAGGATCGCCATAGGTTGCGACCCCGATTAGGATAAGGGAATAGCCTGTATAATCAGCAGCGTCTCCAGAAGCATCATCTGGAATTTGCACAATGTTAAAATTTAAATAGTTATAGTTGCCGATAGGCGCATTCTCGATCCTCCCTACCTCAAAAACTGGGTTATCGCCAGTTTGCTTAAGGTCTAAAAAATATTGCCCAGAAAGGGCGATATGCGCCGCCCCCTCAGGGATATCAGAATGGGGATGCCCAGCATGTCGTGCCGCCTTGGATGAATCCTCGGCAACCTGATAGGCAGTTGAACCTTCTATGTTCACAAATACATGATCAAATTCTATATTCCATCCATCTTCAGATTTAAATCCATCGTGTACAAATCCCTCTCCATTAGCATTGAATATCAGTGTACCTGCCCCCTCTATAGGAATATAATCACTATCATCGTCATCTTCACTGCATCCATTGAGGGTTAGAAAAACCGATACTGCTAATCCCATAAGCATTAATAAAAGATTTAATGGTCTCATAAAATTCTCCTTAAAATTATTTTTTCAAGTTCAACATAACTAACACACAAAGCTCCGCTTTTCCATTCGTCCTATTCGTGTATCCTTGAAACATCAAAACATTAGCTAATAATGATCATTTATTATTTTAATCTATGAAAACAATACCCATTCCCTATCTAGGGCGGCTTGAAAATATTATCTTTAGCTATTATCATTTAAATCATCTGCAAGCACTGACAAATTCCAATAATTAGACAGGTACATATAGTTAAAATTTTAATCCAATCCGAAATTGCCACATCCTTGGCGCGCCTGGCGTTACGTGCAATCCTTCTGCCTCTGCTCCGTTTTTGAAGGGACGTGATGCATAGGCAAAAACAGAGTCATACCATTTTGTATTAAAAATATTTTCGATAGATAAGGTAATGGAAAGATGACCAATCTCATAACCCGTTAGTAAGTCTGTTACATAATTGGATTTTGATGTATAGTTCAGATCGTGCTCTCGTTTTCCAAGATAACGTCCGCGTAGTGCCCCTTTAAATCCGCAGGGATGTATTATGCTTATAACATTAGTTATTAACAACTCGCACATATTAGGTATGGGATCATTGTTTTGAACAAAGCGTGCCCTAACGTAATTAATATCAGTGCCAATGTAGATCCAATGCCATGGTGAGATTCTATTCTCAAAATCCACCCCAGTGCGACGGCTTTCCCCTTTAGGTATGTTTGTGCCAAACTCACTGTCAAACACGCTTTCGGATTCCTTCTCGGCTATCCAGACTGATGCGGCGCAATTAACAATGCCATTCCATAGACGAAGCCGCGATCCCATTTCACCACCAACAACGATTGGTATAGTGTGGTCCTCTTCCCAGGCTAAATGTCGCGCCTCTTTAGATACAAGACCTTGGCCATAGTTGAGAAAAATGTCCACCTGACGAATAGGTGAAAATATAGCGGATGCCTTCGGTGAAACCGCATAGGAATAAGTTCTGAAACTTACCGGATTATTGTGATTTGTTTGAACAGTATTGGTGTATATGTCAAATTCATGAATATCCTGCTCGCCATCGCCATTAAGCCAGATAATATCATAACGAATGCCTATAATAAATTTTATCCATTGAGCAAGCGTTATGCGTTCATCCAGATACACGCCCAATGCAGTTTCAGTAAAATCGTAAGTATTTATAACATTGAATCTCTGTCGGTCTGCTGTATTTGCCTGGGTTTGATCAATAAAGTCGCTACGCAGACTCATGCCCCCCTCAGTGTTGAACTTTATGTTGCCTACTTTATTAGTCTTTCTTAAATAACCCTGCAACCCAGCATAATGCCTTGAATCATTCTGCTCAAGCTGATCGCCCATTTCAGGATTTAAGTAATAAAAGGTATAATTGCTAAAAATTTTAGTCTTTTTGTAATTAAAATAGGCTTGAGCACGCGCTTTAATGTCACGTCTTGATAATTCATATGTTAATCCCAGAATATGTCGACTAACATCAACCCTATTTGAATCGTCAAGGGAATCGAAACGTGAAATCAGTCCAGCATCAATGTATTTTTTAGGGAGTATATCCGCTGCCTCAGAAGAGGTTTCATATCCGGCGTATAGGATACGCAACTCAGATTTATCTGAAATGGGTATACATTGATTGACAAATCCGCGTCCGGCCTGTAGCTTTCCTGGATCAGTATATCCCTCTGTTTGATCACCTTCTATCACAACATAACTATTCATCCCATACCATTCCTTAAACAGATGAGCGATGCCTTGGACTGTCTTTTTATTGCCACTGCTGGCATCTGCTGAATAGTTAAAATCACGCTTTTTGTAAGGAATAAAGTTGATCACGCCGGCAGTGGCAAAGTTGCCGAATCGCGGATCATATGGCCCCTTCATTACCCATATCTTTTCAATACATTCTGGAATGATAAAATGCAGGTCAAGATACCCTTGTCCATGGACATGAGATGATTCATTGATCGGAATACCATCTAAAAAACCTGCAATATCCTGCCCATGTTCGGCGTCAAATCCCCTAAGGAATATTTGATGAGCCTTAGCTCCGCCGGTATGCTGTGTAATATACAGGCCTGGAATAAAACGCATCAGGTCTGATGCTGTGCGTCTTGGATAGTTCATGAAATCGCGATTACGTACAGTATTATCGGATGCTGTGCTCATGGTATGCTCAGAAACAACTATAATTGGTGGTAAACTAATCTCTTTACCCTCTTTATTATCAGAGCTTTCAGATGATTCATCGAATATGGTACTTTCATCTGTGAAAAGAGCCTCTGTTGGATCTGCATTGAGGTAATGGCCATTATAAAGAAAAAAGAATAGCATCAAAATCAAAGATATTTTTGAGATCACTTAACCCTCTTCAGTCTCATTTTGTTATGTTAATGATGTGGTATTCGTGTAATTGGATAACACGATAACCGTAAAAGTGTTACTACTGTTGGTTTAATATAGATATTGGTCAAGTAATTTTTTTTCTTCAATATTTTATTGCTTTATAATTGCAGATATTTTTGTAATATTATTCCGAATTTTCGACATAGCTTTTAGAATTATTACTGTAAATCATCATTGTCCTTGATTATCATTTCTCGTATTGTTATGAAGAGTACATCCTAATACTATTAGAGACATGGAGAAAAGTACTTGCATTGTCTTTTTGCACAATTATAGTAATTTTATATACATAATGGCTCTTTTTATTCTATATGCACAATAATCTATGTTTGAGTACTGAACTCAGATTTTCACGACTTTTCAGTCAATAAAGCAAATCCAAAAATATGTTTGGTTAGATTCGCCTTTCCCCTGCTATCTTCGGGGTAATACTCGCTTTCATTGTTATGGGAGATCATATTATGCGATCCTTAATACAGTATTCTAATCTTTTTGTTATACTAATTTTTTTGCTGCAATCATGCAGCACAGTGCCAGTGAGTGGCAGAAAACAATTAGATTTAATTTCAGACTCAACTATGCTATCTATGAGTTTCAAGCAGTATGCTGAATTCATTAAGACCAACAAACTCAGCAACAATTATCATCAAACTAAAATGGTTAAATCGGTGGGTCAACGGATTCAAAAGGCTGTTGAAAAATACTTTTCTGAGAGGAACATCCTTTACAAATTAAAGGACTACAGATGGGAATTTAATCTTTGTAGAGAGCAAGGATGTAAACGCTTGGTGCATGCCTGGTGGGAAGGTGGTGGTTTATACAGGTATTTTGCCAATAACTAAAGATGAAACCGGATTGGCGGTTGTTATGGGACATGAGGTTGCTCATGCGATTGCGCGTCATGGGAATGAAAGGATGAGTCAAGCCTTGCTTACTCAACTGGGTGGGGTTGCATTATTAGTCGCGCTTAAGGAAAAACCAGAAAAGACCAAGCAGTTATGGATGACGGCCTTTGGAGTAGGGGTACAATTTGGGGCTATTTTACCTTATAGCCGACTTCAAGAAAGTGAAGCTGATCATTTAGGTTTAATATTTATGGCAATGGCTGGATATAATTTCAATTCAGCAGTTAGTTTTTGGGAAAGGATGTCTGAGTTGAAGGGTGGCAAGGCTCCGCCAGAACTCTTAAGCACTTACCCATCTGATAAAACAAGAATAAGAAAAATTACTGAATTATTACCTGAGGTAATGCAATATTATAAAAGATCAAATTAACCTTGACTGATATAATGACATCTTAGAGAGATTATGGTGTTCTATGTTTTTGTGCTGGTACTATAATAGCATTTGGTCAAAATTACAGATTATAATTAAGGAGGAGGAAATGAGCGAGGATTATTTGAACAAAGTTATAGCCTTGGTTGACGGTAAGATGGGAACGATCATTGAGGATTGTGATGATAATGGTCAGTGGGGAGTGAAGGTCGAAGGGGAAAGCAGAATCAGAAAGATTTCTAACGAAGAGATAAAAAATCTTGGTGGAGGATCATTGATTCAAATCCCTGTTGGACCAAGTTCAACCTCTTCATGATTATATGAAAAGGGTGTTACTATTATTAGCGCTGATAGGCTCGATCTCTACTTCGACAAATGCGACTGGAGATGTAATAAGATTTTCGTCCAGGGGATTAGATCTTCATAGTGTTATTATGACAACTGATTCGAAGGGAAGGGATGTCTTTACGCTATCAGACCTTACTTATGCTGGAAGCAAGCCACAGATTACTGACCTTGTCCTCTCATTCAATTCTTCGTTCTCTCATCTCGCTAAGGATGATACCGGCAAGTATCATATTCACAACTCATTGTATTGTGACGTAGAGAGAAATGGTGTTCTCGGGGGTGGCGGGGCTCATTTTTATAAGGTTGATCATAGGGTTGAGATATTATCAGCTAGAGAGCTTTGGCTTGGCAGATGTGATGACCTTGGCTCCTTTACAATCGAATTTAGATTATTTCCGTTATCCCTTGCTGATGGCGCTATGCTCTTCTCAAGGGTTGGATACTTATCGAGCGAAAAGAATGGCATTGAGATTGTATTAAGGGGGGGGAGGATACTTGTTAGAATGCTAAAGATGTTTAGAGACAGTTCAGGAAGAAGATATAGTGTAATCTTAAATAGGGGAAAAGAGCTTGAAAAGGGGGAATGGCATCACTTTTATATAAGTTTTGATAGGATTTCAGGGAAGCTTGTGAAATGCCTAAATGGAGTGGAAGAGGAGGTGCAGTATATTACTAAGAGCGGTGATCCCTTTATACAGGTTTTTGAGCCATCCTTTGCATGTGAGGATCTGCCTTTGGCAATTATAGGCGAGAATTATACCGGATACCTTGATGAGTTCAGGATATCCTATCGCAATATAATAGATCTTGAGAAAGAGACAGCTATTGCTTATCGGAACTATAAGGAGGTGAGCGTTATAAATAGGCTTCCAGTCAACAGCGAGGGATCAATACAAAGCCCTGTTTATAGCTTCCCTTCAACAGGGACTTCTGTTACACTATTCATGTGGAATGAAATTATTAGAAAAAATACCTTTATCTGGATGGAATTTAGGATAAGCGATAATCTTTTTTTAATGAATGATAAAAATTTGAAGTGGTACAGGATCGAGAATAATCAGAAGAACATATACCTGAAGAGAGTCGGCGACGAGTTTTTGAGAGGGAAATATTACCAGTGGAGGGCGCATTTAATTCCATCACCTGATGGTAAATACTCACCATCAATATATAATATACAATTGAAATATAGTGTTGACACTCCTCCTAAAACCCCAATCTTTTTAGAAGTAACAAGACAAGGGGATAGAATTGTTGGCTTGAAATGGAAAAAGAATGTAGAGCATGATATTTATGGATATAAGATCTTCTATGGTCTTAAATCTGGCAGGTATGATGGTGTGATAGGTTATGTGAAGAGCAATAGAATTACTAATAGTATATCAAAAAATAAGAATTATATTGAAGTAGATGTTACTAATATGGTGATTGAAGAAAATAGGCATAGATATGACGATGGGATATTCAGTTATCCATTATTAAATAATAGTGTATTATACTATTTTGCTATAAGCGCATATGATTCATATAAACCTGATACCATATACAATCATGAATCAAAGCTCTCTAATGAGGTGTCAGCAAGGCCCTTTGGTGGTTCTGAGATTAGTCAATGAAATTTTGCTTTTAAGTAATTGTTATATTGGCTTACTCTACCCCAATGGGGGCATGAGAGATGATGGGTAAGAGGTGAGACACCATTTCATCTTTCTAAGGGGATGAATCATATCTTAAAATATTATTATCCTGATGTCGATTATGGAGAAAAAAATGATGATAGAAATCCCGGAGAATATTCGGGAAGACATACATGAGCTTGTCAAAAGGTTCCACAAAAATGGTTATGAGTGCTATCTTGTCGGAGGATCGGTTCGGGATTTGATTATGGGAAAGTCAGTATTGGATTATGATTTTGCCACAGACGCGCATCCTGAAGAGGTAATGAAGATTTTTCGAAGAGTAATTCCTACAGGTATAAAGCATGGAACAGTGTCTGTGATAATAAAGGGCAAATCTTTTGAAGTAACAACCTATAGGTCTGATGGTGAGTATATTGATTGCAGAAGACCTGAGAGTGTTTCATTCTCCAAGACATTGGAAGAGGATGTAAAGAGAAGGGATTTCACTATCAATGGACTTGCTTATGATTTCATTAACGATGAGGTTATCGATTTTGTTGGAGGTATAGGAGATATTGAGAGGAGGGTTGTTAGGACAATAGGCAATCCCATCTTAAGATTTAGCGAGGATGGGCTGAGGCCCTATAGGGCTTGCCGCTTTGCAGCAAAGCTGAATTTTACTATTGAAGAAGAATCCTTCAGATCAATAGAGGAAACGCTTTCTATTGCAAAAAGGGTATCAAAAGAGAGGATTAGGGATGAACTCATAAAGCTAATCGCTACAGAGAAACCATCCATTGGTTTTGAGTATTTGCGAAAATCCGGTCTGCTGAGACTCTTTTTGCCTGAATTAGTCAATTGCTATGGAGTAGAGCAGAATAAATATCATTTATATGATATTTATTATCACAGCCTCTATTCATGCGATGCCATTCCAGGTGTAGATCCAATAATAAAATTAGCTGCTCTCCTTCATGATATTGGAAAGATGACGACTAAGAGAATGGGGGATGATGCTGATTATACATTTTATAATCATGAGGTTATTGGAGCAAAAATTACCAAAAAGATAATGAAAAGGCTTAAATTCTCCAACGAGGAGATATCAAGGGTTTCCAACCTCATTTTGAATCACATGTTTCATTATATTGATGAATGGACTGATGGCGCTGTCAGGAGATTCATGAGAAAGGTTGCTCTTGAGAATCTGAATGACCTCTTTCTCCTAAGGCTTGCTGATAGAAGGGGAAATGGAATGAGGGATGGATTGCCCGCTCCAATACATGATTTGATTAAGAGAATCGAGAAAGTAATTGAAGACGAAAACGCGATCACTGTCAAAGATTTGGATATAAACGGATATGTCATAATGGAAGAGTTCAAATTAAAGCCCGGACCTCAAATCGGGAAGATTCTCAATGGATTACTTGAGATGGTTTTGGATTGTCCCGAAATGAACCAGAGGACAATCCTAATAAAAAAGGCTTATGAAATTTATGAGAGTCTTGTTGAATATGATAGTTCCCGCCAATGTAGAAGAATTCAATAACGTTTAATTACCGAGAGATGCAACACCTGATCATCTGTTTTTTTTCGTATTTCCCTATTCATTCTGTTGCAGATAATTGCCTCCCGTATAGAGATTATGGATGATAAAGCAAGGGTCCCTGATATCAAATAGTTTCCATAATCACCCCATACATCAACATTCATATCCCCCTTCTCCTTCAGCACATCAAAAATCTGTATTGTCATAAAGGTTATAATAAATGAGAAGGGTAAGGATATGAAAAAGGTAACCTCTAACCTCCTAAATGGATTCTCCAGGTTTTGATGTTTAGATACATGTGAATTGTTGAAATCATTATTGATAGCGGAGATATAGTATGATGTAATATGATTATCTGAATAATTATTTTGAGCAAAAAGATCCCTAATATATATGAGGGAGAGAATTGATATGAGTATTAGAGCAAGGTATTTCATATAAGACCTTAATAAATCCTAGGCCATTAGACCATGTTTTGAAATTTACTACAATTAGTGCGAGGTTTATTCATTGGTTATATCCCTTGATGTAAGAGCACTAATTAATGCATCTGTCAATACTATATTAAAGAATTACGGACTGTTTTCTATGCAGAAATCTCCATCACCTACCTACAGTTCTATTGTAATAAATCTTCTTCTCGTAATAGGTATAAAGGGATTTGAGTATATTTTCTGCATACACTTTTACCAGAATTTAAGGAAATTTTCACTTAATAATTAAATTTTTCAAAAAAATTAGAAGCAAATTTGACTTTGAAAGAAAATTTTATTATATTTATTCGATTTAAAAAAAGAATCAACCATCAAGTTTAGAGGGGGACTTCTGACATGAGGTACATAATAAAATCATTCTTTAATAATTTTCTTAATAAAACCCTATGCTTTTTTTTTAACATGGAGGATAACATGATGAGTGGATCCAAGTCAACGAGAGAGCCTCATGGTGAAACGGTCTGTTTTGATCATTCTGAGAATACAATTTTTAGCGATTCAATCTTTGACAGGCAATATCTGAAGGAGATTAAAGAGGCGAACGAACATGAAATCATAGTCAAAATTGCTGAAATCCTTGGAAAATGCCCTTCAAATCTGAATGTAGCAGAGGATATTTTCCAGCAGGTGAAATACATAATCACTAACTACGTTATCCATCATGAATATAACTCTTCTCAAGGTGTATGTAGCGAACTCCTGCTATGGCTTGATAGTAAAAGCAATCCTGATAATGCAGAAAGATTTACAAATTTTGTGTTAAAGTACATATAGAATTAAATTAACCCCCTAGAGTTGTTGTTTGATGAATATTACTCCTGACCGAAGTCAACTCTAAAGGGTTTTTACAAGATCGTATACTATTTTTTCCAGGTGAGTAATGGTGTTACATTCCCTTACTAAATGACAAAAGGGGATGTAGCCATTCATTTCCGAGTCTCCGGTTCCCCATATAGATTTTTCTTCAGGATTTAGCCAGATAAGCCTTTTGCATCTAGTGAAAATTAGTTTAAGAATCCCCCTCTCCGGATCGCCATAATTACTACGAGCATCACCTAAAATAATTACTGTTGTCTTTGGGGTTACAGTATCAATCCAGTTTGCCTTAAAATCGCTAAATGCGCGACCATAATCCGTTGGACCAAACATTATGGGAAGTCCGATTCCTTTCTGCAGCCTCACCATTGCCTCTTCAACGCCAAATTGTTCAAAAATATGGCTCACCTCTACGAGATTGGAGCAGAAGGTGAATGTCCTTATCTTGGATATAACCCTGTTCATTCCATATATGAAAAGCAACAGGAATCTTACAACGGTTCTTACAGAACGGCTTACATCGCATATCGCAATAACCTCCGGGCGGTCGATCTTTTTATATTTCCACCAGGGATTGAAGATGACCCCCTGATATTTCAGGTTATTTCTGAGTGTTCTTTTAAAATCTAGCTGTCCTCTCTTGTGGGTTTTTCGCCTTCTTGAGCTTACATCATTAAGATTTTTTACCATCTTGTTGATAATAGCCTGCATCTGATGGAGATTTCGTCCTTCCACATTAGTGAGTTTTACATTTTTTAAATACCACTCCCTTATTTCCTCAGTTGTTGAACCGGAGAAGAGTATAAATTGCTGCTCCACAAAATTTCTGACATTTTCGAAGAGGTAGTGCCTCCCCTTTTCCAGCTCCGTGGCCCTTTGTTTGGAATAATCTGTATTCTCCTTCAATAACATATCTATATCCATCCTCAATTCAGGAAGGCCCATATGATGTAGGATCCTCTGAAGGTATACCCCTTTCTGTGTAAAATACTGTATCCCTGTTATATCGACAGCTCGCGCAGCCTCTCTGATGGAGACCGCAAGGCCGAGATTGTCCCCGGAGAGGAGCATCTGTGCAAGATTTGATGTGCCTTCATTGCCCTCTGATGCCGCGCTGCCAAGGGTGTCATTATTTTGATCTGTGAAACTATAGGAGGAGAAGAATCGATCAAAACAGATATTAAATATCTCCTTTTCATGTTGAGATTTCGCAAGCGCTGATTGCAGAGAATCCCTAAAGACATTTCTTTCCCGAAAGCCAACAAGCTCGACTGCGTTCATTGCGTCAATGCTTTCAGACACTGAGATCCTTACACCTGAGCTCCGAAGAGCTGTTATGAAATCTTCAAGCGCTCTTTTCATCTCTTAGTTCGCTGACTCTCTAACTGCTTTTGCTGTAATATCATAGATATGCTCTTCTACTAACTGGATATCTACTTCAAATTTCAGAAAGGTATTAATAGTCTCTCTTACTAAATCTGGGTTCAGGTCGCCTGCATTTAGAAGTAGAAGCACCCTAGCCCAGTCTATTACCTCGCTAATAGATGGAGGCTTCCTGATATCCATCTCCCTTACCTGTTGAATAAATGACACAAGTTGAATCCTTAACCTTTCTGCAATATCTGGCACCCGAATGCTTATTATCTCCCTTTCCAGTTTTATATCTGGGAATGGGATAAATAGATGCAGACAACGACGTTTCAGTGCGTCGCTCATCTCCCTTGTATTGTTGCTCGTTAAGAATACAAATGGTTTTGATTCAGCATGTATGGTACCTATCTCTGGGATTGAAACCTGAAAATCTGATAGGATTTCCAGAAGAAAGGCCTCAAATTCCTCGTCCGATTTGTCAATTTCATCAATCAGTAGCACTGCGCCTGTTTTACTCTGAAGAGACTGCAATATTGGTCTGGGGTCTAAAAAATCGCTTGAAAAGAATATATCATTATACTGATGGAGTTTATTGATTGATTCTGCAAGACTCTCTCCCTCATTAACAATATCATTCAGCTTATCCTTTAACATCTGTGTATAGAGAAGCTGCTTTCCATATTTCCATTCATATAGAGCCTTAGACTCATCGAGTCCCTCATAGCATTGCAGACGGATCAAGGGCATGTCTAAAAGAACAGAAGTTGTCTTTCCAAGGTCAGTCTTGCCCACACCCGCTGGCCCTTCAATAAGAATTGGCTTTCCAAGATTGAAGGCAAGATATAGTGTTGTAGCGATATTCCTGCTGCAGATGTAGCCAGCGCCCTTCATCCCCTGTTGAATATTCTCAATTGAGGAGAATAGTTGGTTTTGTAATTTCATTGATTCACCTATTATTTAGTATAGTATTGCCAAACTTCCTCTGCTTTATTTTTATCACATTCCTCCCAATATCATTGATATGAACAAGATCTTTGGTGATATTATCCAAAGGAGCATCCTCCTTTATCTCTGAGTTTTGCATAGTCTGCCCTAATAGAGATTGAAAGTCCCTTGATAGCCTTCGAAAAACAGGCATCAGCGAAAAGGGTGTCTGACAGTATTTTGGTTTGTCTAGCAAACACGCCGCTTCGTAGGATATAATTCTAAGGGCATGCACCATGGATTGCAATTCTCCAATAGCCTCTCTCAACTCATCTGTTATGGTAATGCCCTGTTTTTCAATAAGCGAGAGTAGAAGATCAATCTGTAATTGCATTCCTCCAATTATTGGACCAAACATAATAGTCTCTTCCAGTTCTCTAAATGGTTTCATCATATCCTCATATGCGCTGCCTACATTGCCAAGTATATTATTTGCTGGAACAGAACAATTGGTGAGTGTAATCCCACAATGAGGTGAAGGTCGTAAGAAATTTAAACTCATCTTCTCAATGATCGATAAACCTGCAGTATCCGCTGGAACAAGGAATGCTGTAATCTGATTTTTCTCATTATGAACCCCTGTTACTGCAAAAACAACAAAAATATCAGCAATCGGACCGTTTGATAGAAAAGCCTTCTCACCGTTTATAATGTAGCAACCATCCTTGTAATGCGCAGATGTCATCAAGCGCTTAGGATTTGCCCCGGTTTCTGGTTCTGACACAGCTATTGAGGCTGTTATCTTGCCACGTGAAAGATCGAATAGATACAGGTTTCGCTGTTCACAGTTTCCAAAATTCAGAATCAATAAACGTGAGATAATGAGATGAATAATCCATGATAGGGCAAGTCCAATGTTGTGTCCCCTTCTAACCATGGTTTCAGTAGCCACGACAATTGAAAGATAGTCCTGCCATATGCCGCCATAGGTTTTAGGGATGCTGAGCCCAAGAAGGTCCTCGCTACCCATTTTACTCCATATGTCAAAGGGAAATTCATCCATTGAATACAGATCATCGTGAAGGGCAATCACATGTTCTGCAAAATGGGATATTTTAGTCTGTAGGGCTAAATGCTTGTCTCTTAATGTCGTAGACAATCTAACTCCTCTCTTTACAAACAATTAAAATTATCTATAAATTTTTTTGTTCTTTATTTTTCATCAAGGTATTTTACGAAGTCATTGCCGATAATATCATGAAATGAATATTATCCAATAAGTACAAGACCACATACATTAGCCATTGATACTTCTTCATATTCGCTTTTTTGAATCTTGAAGCTCATCTCCCAACCAACCCTCTTCATCAATTTAGAGACGTTGATGCCAAATCCGGACATCGATGGACGTGCTATGCTGGGATGCCTGCAATTGCCGTCTCTTCTTATCTTATTACAATCCGGCTTGTCATAACAGAAAAGCTGCTTGCATGAGCCTCCGGCAAAAGCCGCTGAATTCACAAAACCCTTTTCAAAAGCAGAATGCTCTAAATGCGAGGCTATTGTGTGAAGTAGTCTGAAAATATCGTAATTTTGATTGGAATAGAGTACCTCTAATGGGACATCAATCTTAAAAAATAACCCATATTTTAATTTCTGAATAAGCTTTCTGAATCCATCTGGTCCTGCAACATAGGGAGGACAGCTTGCAGACTGTCCATAGTTCATACACCCAGGATCCTTGCAGTTCGCAGCGAGCTTATCCTCAATGGAAATTTCATCTGTAGTTATAACTGAAACAGAACTTGCCCCCATCTGAAGCGCTAGTATTTTCAAGTCCATCAAAAAATCCGTTATATTACCAGAGGCTTCCATTATTGCATAACCCTTTATTCCTAAAATCCTGTATATTTTGATGTTTTCATCTGAAATGAACTAGTTGTCAGTCCAATAATAAGTATATTATTTTTCCTTGCATGTTTCAAAGATATTCCAAAAATTCTTGTATAATATATCAATAACAAATTAAATGAAATGATTGTCAATTTATAAAAAGAACAATTTACAATTATACACCCTAATTTATCATATTGATAACTATATAAAAGGCATGGTAGTACTTAAATTAAAACAAAATTTTAAATGGAGGCAGGATATATGAAGAATATAGTGATATTGCTTTTAATTATTATTTTTATTCCTTCTCTTAGATCAAATACACTCTCAATAGAGCGATGTATTATGTGCGGGATGGATTCAAACAAAAGTGAAACAAAGTTTGAGGTTCATGTCAGCAAGGGAACTAAGGAGATTGCATCCGGTTGCTATTCGTTTTGCTGTTTGCATTGTGTAGTGCTTTTCAAATATAGATTGAGCGGTGGTGAAATTGGATCAATATTAGTTCGTGATTATAATACAGTAACATCTAAATACGATAGCGGGGAGATGATAGAGGCAAAAAAAGGATTTTATTTAGTAGAGAGTGAATTGTTGCCAAAGGGATCTATGGTCCCTTTCATGCTGGTTTTTTCAACGTATGAAACGGCCAATAAATTTAGAAAGGTCTATGGAGGAAGAATATTTAATTGGAAAGAGGTATGGGGATATACCGAGTCATATGACAGAATTAGAAAAAGTAAAAAATAACCACCCTTTTCTTAAGCTACTTCGAAAGTATGGGGTTCTATTCATTTTTTTGTAAATAATTAAAAATTGATTTTGAATTGATTTTGAATTGATTTTGAATTGATTTTGAATTGATATCATTATTGAATAAATATTATTATTGAAAATGTTGATGTTAACTTTCAACTTAAATCATAGGAGTTATGAAATAGTTGTAGTATCTTCATTAAAGAAAAGAAGGAATCTACAGAAATGAGCGTACCTTAACTTTTATACCCTCCAATGGAATAGATGGTTTCATATTTCTTTTTTCATTAATAATCATTTTAAAGAAGTTTTAAAAAATGTTCATTTATATTATATACTACTTTACATCTCAATATGCGAAATTAATATTGTTTTTTGTGCTTTGTTTTAAGGAGGAAAATCATGAGATGGGAACTTACACACCTTTTTATAATTGTGATTTATATTCTAGTTATGGGATTCTTTCAAGATTTACGAGCTAGTGAAATACAGAATAAGAGATATACTTTAGAGGAGAGTGTTACTAAGGCAATAAGCAATTTTTCATCCATTAAAGTTAAGGAAGAGGCTCTTGAAGGTGCAGTCAACATTAGGAAAAGGGTTAGGTCTGAATTTTTGCCTGAGCTTAGCACGAGTTATGGTTATGTGAGGCTAAGTGAACCTCACCGAATTAAGAACCTATCCCTACCTCCTCCTATATATACTATTCCGAAGATCGAGCTGGATACTGAAAACAACTATCAATGGAAGATCTCTCTTAAGCAGCCAATATTTACAGGATTTGCCCTGACAAGCTCATATAAATTGGCTAAATTAGGCATAGATGTATCAAAATTAGAACTCGAATTGGAGAAATTAAATATTGCCCTACGCGTTAAGGAAGCCTACTTCAACGTTCTTAGGGCTGATAAAACTCGCGATGTAGCAGAGAGCGCAGCCCTTCAACTTGAATCACACGTTAATGAAGCCAGGGATTTCTTTAATGCGGATATAATTCCGAAGAATGATTTATTAAAGGCGGAGGTTGAATTGGGTAATGTACAACATAATCTGACAAAGGCACAAAATGCGACACAGCTCGCCCGGTCAGCATTCAACATCCTTCTGTCAAGGAGAATCAATGATCCGGTTGAAGTTGAGGATGTATTGGAGTACCAACCACCTGAGTTTGATTTTGACGAGTGTTTACAGAAGGCCTTTAAAAACAGGCCAGATATGATGATTATTGATGTAAAATTTCTTCAAGTAGGTCAACAGATCAGGTTAGCCAAAAGCGGCTGTTATCCTGAAGTAGCATTAACCGCTGATTACCTAAAGGAAGGAGACAGCCCTGATGTTTCGGGCAGCGATTTTCACCTCCCTAGTTCATGGCAGTTTATGGTGGGTTTATCCTGGAAGTTCTGGCAATGGGGAAAGACTCATTATTCAACAAAAGAGAAAGAGAACCTAAAGAGACAACTGATATTTACTAGATCAGGAATTAAGGATAATATTCGTCTGGAGGTGAAGGAGGCAGCGCTAGCCCTTGACGAGGCAGAGAAGAATATACCAACCACGAAAAAGGCTGTGTCTCAGGCAGAGGAGAATCTCAGAAGCAGCAAGGAACGCTATCACAATAAACTAACGACATCAACAGAGGTCCTTGATGCGCAAACACTTCTTACTCAAGCTAGAATGAATTATTACAATTCCTTATATGATTACAATTTAGCAATAGCAAAATTGAAACACGCAATGGGTGAGTATTAGGGGAGGGGTATTATCATCAAAGCATTCAGCACAAAGGATATTGAGTGTCATCACTTCGGATCACAAGGTTTAGGAAAAGGGATATAAACATTATTTCTGAGTAGCCATAGGTTTTCATCACTTCGGGAAGGTATTTCCACATGATTTTCTTTTATACCTATCATTTGTAATAATGGGTTGATGATAACTCATCTTTCTATAAATTATATCAAGAAATAAGGAGGGAGTATGGTACAGGAAGAAACCCGAAGGCTCATGCTTCGAAGATTATTATTTTCTGTAATTATTGTCGGGTTCATAGGTGGTTTAGGAATTATCTATTACTATGCGGTTTATCAAGGTGGCACTAAAAAAGGGACGCTAAGCCTGCATGGCTGGATTGAAGGTACAGAGGTCTCATTAAGCTCTAAGATAGCCGGAGAAGTAATTAAGCTGGATGTAGATGAGGGTACTGAAGTTAAATCAGGCGATCTCATTGCCCAGATTGGATCAGAACAACTAAAATCCCGTCTAGCTAATGTTGAGGCGCAGGTTGAACAGGCAAGGGGAACTGCAGAGAAGGCTCATGATTATGTAGAAATCCTAAATAGCACGCTAAAAAGCGCAAAGATCGGTTTGGGGTTGGCCAAAGACAAGTCTGAAGCGGGCATTAAGCAAGCTGAAGCAAACCTCGCCTCCACAAAGGTGCTTCTGGAACAGACTGAGATAAATTATACCAGAGCTGAAAAGGAATATCATCGTTTTAAGCCTTTAGCAGAAAATAAATCAATATCACAGAGTAAAATGGATGCAGTGGAGGAGGCCTATAAGCTTGCTCAAGCTCAAGTGGAAAGGGCTAAGAGCGGGGTTTTGCTGGCAGATGCATCCCTAACCATGGCCAAAACATCAAGGACTGAAGTCCAGTTGCGACAGAATGATTTGAGAACCCTCCAAAAGAAGATTGAAGCCGCAATCACTGATGAGAATATTGCAAGGAGGGCTATTGATTCAGCGCTTGCAATGAAGGGAGAGATTGAAGCCACCTTGGATGATACCTTTATCCATAGCCCAATGAATGGCACTGTAACTGAAAAGGTTGTCGAGTTGGGTGAGAATGTAGCCCCTGGCACCACGCTGGTTGTTCTTACTGATTTATCACAACTATATGTGAAAACCTATATTGAACAGGTTGATATTGGCAAGGTAAAACTCAATGATTCCTGTGAAATTAAGGTAGATTCCTTTCCTGATCGTCCCTTCAAGGGGAGGGTTATCTTTGTCGGTTCCAGGGCAGAATTTACACCCAGGGATGTTCAAATGAATGATCATCGTTCCAGTATGGTTTATAAAATAAAGGTTGGTATTGATAATCCAACAGGAGTCCTCAAGCCAGGAATGCCAGCAGATATAAAAGTTATGTGGGAAATAGAAAAATCGTGAGTTTAGCAAAATTAAAAGATAAAGAAGTTATAATTGAGAGTCTATCCAAAAAGTACAGAAATGTTACTGCGGTGGATGATCTTAATCTCGAGATTAAACAGGGTGAAATATTTGGATTGCTGGGTTCGGATGGAGCTGGTAAGACCACAACAATCCAGATGCTCTGTGGGATATTGGAGCCGACATCAGGATTGATCTTCATTGGTGGCCACGATGTGGAGAAAGAGCCGGAGACGATTCGTTCAATCATTGGCTATATGTCTCAGGATTTTTCCCTCTATTTAGATATGACTGTTGAAGAGAATATAAATTTTATGGCCGATATACGCTGTATTCCTGAGGATCTTCGCGAACGACAAAAAAAAAGATTGCTCCGCTTTTCGAGAATGGAACCCTTTCGTAATCGTCGAGCTGCCGCCTTGTCAGGAGGAATGAAGAAAAAGCTCGCCTTAAGCTGTGCGCTTATACACCATCCCAAGGTTTTAATACTTGATGAGCCCACAACCGGAGTTGATCCCCTCTCTCGCACAGAACTATGGAAAATTCTATATGAATTTATTATTCAGGGTATTACTGTAATCATCTCTACTCCATATATGGATGAGGCTGAGCGATGTCATCGCGTAGCCCTGATGCAGAATGGGAGGGTTATAGCTTGTGACAGTCCCTCCAATTTAAAGAAATTGATGAAACAAAAAGTCTGCTCCTTTAGGGCCAGCAACATCAACCAGGCATGCCGGGTGTTGAGGGAGGAGCTTTCCACGAGCGGACAGGTGTTTGGCGATAGGATCAGGGTATACCTGGACGATGTGGATGAGGAGATATCAGGGATCAGAAATGATATGCAGAGCAATAAGGTTCTTATTGATGAGTGCAGAGAGGTGTCGCCCAACATGGATGATGTCTTTCTCTGCCTGTTAAGCGAGGATGAGGATCAGAAGGATGAAAAGCCCTGGATGTCCTTCAAACACCCTAATTTGGGTGAAAAATCTATTGTTTTAACAGAAATAGTAAAAAAGTTTGGCGATTTCACTGCTGTAGATAATGTTAGTTTTGAGGTGAATACTGGCACTGTTTTTGGTCTTCTTGGGCCAAATGGGGCTGGAAAGACTACTACGATTAAGATGCTATGTGGTCTCTTGCCTCCGACATCAGGGGTTGCAACCGTTGCGGGTTACAATATTACAACTCAGGCGCGTTTAGTAAAGAGCCAGATTGGTTACATGTCTCAACTCTTTTCCCTCTATCCAGATTTAACAGTGGAGCAGAATCTGAACTTTTATGGAAGTATTTATGGTATCAGTAGAAAAGAAAAAAAGAAAAGAAAAGAGTGGGTGATTGAGCTTGCTGGACTCAAGGGGATGGAAAAATATTTAACCAGCGAGCTTTCCGGCGGCTGGAAACAGAAACTTGCCTTAGGAACTGCTGTAATGCATCAACCCCCGGTTCTCTTTTTGGATGAACCTACTTCCGGAGTTGATCCAGCCTCCAGAATAGATTTCTGGGATGTTATTCATCGCTTTGCAGAAGAGGGGATTACTATAATTGTCACTACTCATTTCATGGATGAGGCTGAGCGCTGCAACATACTTGGTCTGATGAATGCTGCTAAGCTTATAGCTCTCGGTACTCCTGAGGAGCTGAAGAATGATATAAATGCCAATTTTTATGAGATCACCTCTTCTTCAGTTTCTGATACCTTTGATAAGTTGTCCTCCAATGATATTGTATATCAGGCTGCCCTATATGGGGATAAGATACATATCTCATCAAAAGAGAAGAAAAAGCTTACTAAGGGTTACCTCAAAGCGGAAGGGATAGATGTTGATAAAATTATCAGCATTATGCCATCAATTGAGGATGTATTCATTTATCATGTATTGGAAAGCAATCAAGATTAGTAATGAGGGGGTGTTATTTTGAGCGACAATAGAATATGGATAGAAAAGATTTTGGAATCTCTACCAGCTAAAATAAAGGAATATTGGACTGTAATAAGAGAGAGGGTCGAAAATATAAACCTGCAAAGGACATGGACGGTCATGAGGGCTGAATTTCTACATATCTTTAGAGATCCATTAAGCCTTGGAGTGGCGCTTGCTATGCCATTGCAGTTGCTTTTTTTGTGTGGTTACTGTTTCAGGTTAGAAATGAATAATTTGCCCCTTGCGGTTTTAGATATGGATCAGAGTCAGGAGAGTAGAAATTATATTACAACAATTGATAATACTCCTTTTTTCCATATCAAATATAACTTAGCTAACTATACTCAAGCTAAAGAGCTTTTATCAAAAGGGACTACCCGCTGTTCAATCGTTATTCCGCCTGGTTTCTCACGAAGCATCCATGAGAATCGTCCAGCTAATGTTCAGACACTTGTTGATGGGTCCGAAACACTTACAGCTAGTACCATTATAAATTATATCAGCGGCATCAATGCCTCATATTCAATAGAAATGACTACAGCATTAATGAAGAAGTATGGACAAAATATAAATCTAGAACCCATATCCCTGGATGCCAGGTCCTGGTATAATCAATCCATAAGTGATATTATTTCAGCGGTTGCCAGCATGTTCAGTCTTGCCATAATGGCCTTTGTGCCAATTTTGGCAGCCTTAGCAATTGTAAGGGAAAAGGAATCGGGATCCATTCAGCAGATATTTGCCTCTCCAATAAAACCCTATGAATACATTGCAGGTAAAATGACTCCTTATGTTATCATTCTTACTATAGATTTTATTGTAATTATTTTCTTTGGATTATGGTATTTTAATGTTCCATTCAGGGGGAACATAATCACATTCTCATTGTTTACTTTATTAATGATATTTGCCTCTGTGGCAATTGGCTTCTTTATCTCAACATTAACCAATAGTCAGCTTACTGCAATGCTATTTGCTGTTCTCTTCACCCTTATGCCCGCAATTTTATTTTCAGATATTAATGCTCGAATAGACAATATGCCAGAGGGATGGCGGCTCTATTCATATATTTTTCCTGCTCAACATTACACTGGTATCAGCAGAGCTGAAATTCTTAAAGGGGCTAGTCTCTTCGGCTATTGGAAGGATGCACTCTCTCTAATTATCTATTGTACAATCATTTTTTCAATATGCGCATGGCGGATCAGAGATAAAAAAATATAGGGATACTTATATGTTTAGACGTCTAATTGGATTAATAAAAAAAGAATTTATACAGTTTTACCGTGATTATGTATCTATGCTTATTATTCTGTATTTTTTTACAATATGTATTATATTATGCGGATATAATTATATTTTTGATGTAAAGGACCTTGATACTGTAGTTTTAGATATGAACAAGACAGCGAAGAGTCGTGATCTTGTCGAACGATTTACATCCAATGAGTATTTTAGATTTGAATCCTTTGCTTCTACGCTTGAAGATGTTGAGAGTAAAATTATAAGCGGCAGGGCAGATGTCGGATTGATAATTCCACCTGAATTTACACGCAATCTCTCTAGCAATAAATCTGCTTCATTACAATTCATTGTAGACGGCACAGATGTTATTCAAGCAGGTCAGGGAATTGGGTTTGCAAAGCGAATTATCGGCACTTACAATCAGGAAATTTTAGTAAAGCGACTGAATAGTGCTGGTGTTGCGATTACCCACCCTCCAGGTATAATAAATCATTTACGAACATTTTTCAATCAAGAGATGGAGGGTATTTATTATGTAGTGATCTATCATGTCGTGATTGGTGCCCTTATGGGATCCCTTATTCTTTCATCAGCGGCACTTGTGAGAGAGAAGGAGAGGGGAACAATTGACCAACTTTTGGTTACCCCTGTTCATTCATGGGAACTCCTACTCGCTAAAGTTATTGCCCCATTTATCATTGCTATGATCGCGACTATCTTCTCCTTTTATACGATAATCTGGTTTGACGTTCCATGCAGAGGAAATGTTTTTACTTTTTTTGCATTTATGGCTTTTTTTTTAATTGGGATGACGGGTATTGGCATTCTATTAGGGACAATCTGTCAGAACATGATTCAGGCAATCCTCATGGCATTTGCTGTATGGTTTTCTTTAATAGCAATGGCCGGTATTCTTGCGCCCTTGGATAATTTACCCCCTGTTTTGTATAAAGTAGCCTTATACCTACCAACAACAAACTTTATCATAGCTGCTAGCGGTATCTTTCAAAAGGGTATCGGCTTTGAGATTCTATGGCCACAGGCAGTGACCCTTGTTGGTATGGGATTAGTTTTTTTATCTATTGGTTCTTTTATTGCCTGGCGCCAATGGAAGCAGTAGGCATTGTCTCTATCCGACGTATGCTAATGATAAGGATTTATCTTTTCTCTGGATTTTGAATCTTGACTTCTCCCCACAAATATTACGGGGAACACACCCAATTCCCCAGTGGAAGGTGAAGTATAGATGATTGGATATTGACTAATTACCTGATGAGTGAAATGATCCAAAGTTTTAATAGGTTTATTGGATAGCATTTGATTTCGTTTCTAATCAATTGCCTTTAATATATGTTAATTAATAAACTTGAGAATAGCAAATGATCCTTCAACTCTTCAAAGAGAAATACCTCATTAGAATTTTTATAATTATTATTATTTTTATAGCTCTGTATCTCTATAATTATCATATCTCAACGAATTATCAGCGATCCGAGGACACAAAAATGAGGATGGCACTAGTTTGGACTTTGGGCGTACCCGCTATCCCAATTATTGCTCAATGCTGCACATCAAGAAATCTTACTGATGGAATTTATGCGCGGAGAAGCGAACTGCCCGGGGGATTCTGCTTTCATTCTGATTGTGATGTGATTGCTACAATAGGAGTTATTTCCGAGAAGGTCTATACAATCAAGGTGGTTAAAAAACAACCGTGAATATTGCAAAGCATATTAACCTATGGATTATGGCAGCACAAAATCTTAGGCGCTATAAAGCCAAGTCTCTGGCTATCATAATCCCTTTAGGCCTTATTATGGCCACTTCTTCTTTTATGATGTTCACAAGGGGTGGGTTTTTAAGGGACGCAGAGATTGCCAGGGCATATCTTCCAGATATTACTGTTCAGGGTATTGATGCTGGACGTGTTGGGAAGATTGATCTTAATATACTTGCTAAGATAGAAAAAATTCCCCACGTTAAACGCGTGATTCCAAGGGTTTGGGGATATCTTCCTCTAAAGATTGATGGCAATGATTCTGCGTATACCATGATGGGACTGGATCTTAAGCGCTTGATTCATGATCAACACTTCCCATGGACAATTGAGGATGGATTTTTTCTGTTACCTGGGGATAGAAACAAGGTTGTGTTAGGGGAAGGTGTGGCTTTTAGCTTTAATGCCGATGTTGGTGACAGGCTTCAGATTGAGGATACTCTCGGCAATAAGGGCGATTTTGAGGTGATAGGAATCTTGAAAAAAACAGTGCAGGTTTATAGCACAGATCTAATGATAACATCCATTGATGATGCGAGATCCTTTTTTGGTTATAAAAGAGATAAGGCATCAGACCTATTGGTCTATACTGACAGTCCTGAGAATGCTGATATGGTAGCATGGGAGATAACAGGGATCAAGAATACACGGGTTATGACGAGCAAGGCCCTAACCGATCTGGTAAAGGAGGCTTTTGGACGTCGGGGTGGGACATTTCAGGCTATGTGGCTTATATTGTTGGTGGCCATCCTTCTGTTGGTCTGGGCACAGGCATCTCATATCAGCGTAGATATCAGCAGGGAGATTGGGATTCTAAAGGCCATTGGATGGCAAACTGGTGAGATTATTGAGATGAGAATGATGGAGAGCTTGATTCTCGGCCTTGGAGGCACTTCAATAGGTGTGCTGCTGGGGTTTGTCTATGCGCTTTTAGGCACTCCTGGGATCTCTGGTTATTGTTTGGGGTGTGCAAGCATATATCCCAAATTTCCCGTTCCTGTACAATGCGATCTCCAATCGATTGTGCTTCTTTATATTTTGGGCATTTTACCCCTTATGGGGGTAAGCGCCATTCCTGCATGGCTGGCAGGTGTTATTGATCCTGATTATGCAATAAGAGGGTGACCTACTCTTTATAGAATTTATATGATAAGTTTAGAGAATATAACAAAAAAATATCAATCGGGTAAAATTAAGGTTAGGGCGCTTAACAACATAACACTTAGAATCGGGAAAGGTGAGTTTGTTATGCTAAGTGGGCCATCTGGATCAGGCAAGACCACCCTCTTAAATATCATCGGTTGTCTGATCAGGATCTCCAGCGGACGACTATGGCTCGATAATCAGGAGATATCCCACTTCCCTGATCACTTCCTCTCACAAATTAGGAGAGAGAGGATCGGTTTTATCTTTCAGCAATTCAATCTTCTCCCAGGATACAGGACTTGGGAAAATGTGTCACTTGTTCTCTCTGTAATGGGCATTCCTGATCGGATACGAAGAGAAAAGGCAATGAATATTTTACGGGAGTTGAATCTTGAGACAAGGGCGGATTTCATGGCCAATGAGCTTAGCGGTGGGGAACAGCAACGGGCTGCCATAGCGCGGGCTCTTATAAATGATCCGGATATAATTCTTGCTGATGAACCCCTGTCTAATATCGATTCAGGGCATATCAGGTTGGTTGTAGATATCCTAACGGATCTAAAAAAGAGAGGTAAGACAATTATTACTACATCTCATGATGAACAACAATACATGGCTGACCTGGTAGATGAAAAATATTATTTTCAATCGGGCGAGATATGCTCTTCCTCAACTGAAGAAGGGGAAATAGGAGCAAATGAATAAGAGGAAAAGGGGAATATAAAATGGATACAAAAGGCAAGGCAATAATATTCATAATATTATTAATGATTATTCCATTAATATCAATACAGAAATTACAGGCACAGAGATGGTGCACCCTATGCGCAATGGATTTACAGAAATATAGACTCACACGATATACTCTAACCCTTGATGATGGAAGCCGAAGATATACATGCAGCATTCATTGTGCAGCAATAATAATAAAAAATAATAATGTAAAGGATATAAGGGTGGCAGATTACAATACAGGAAACCTTATGGATGCGAATAAGGCCTTTTTCATTGTAGGAAGCGATATCACTGGGGTAATGTCCAGTGTAAGCAGACTCGCTTTCAATACAAGGAGAGAGGCTCAGAAATTCCAAAAAAAACATGGGGGCGAGTTGACAGACTTTAAGGGTGCATTAAGATCAACAGAGGTTTATATGTCTGATGATACGAAAATGATTAAGCAGAGGGTGAAGAAGATGAAAAAATTGGGCAGGATTGTTGCGGAGTATAATAGCTGTTTCGTATGTCATGGCATTGATGGCGTTGGGGGCATAAGGAATCCAGGCTCAAATAATGGGTATATTCCTGGATGGAATACTGAAGAATTTAACCAGCATATAAATTCTAAGGCTACGCTAAAGGAGATGATACTAAACAGCATAACTGATGAGATGCGGAAGGATTCAAAAAGAATGGCAGGCAGGGAAAAAGGCAGACTTAAGATGCCTGCGTGGAAGGGGTTTATAAAGGGAAAGGAGCTTCATGCCCTCACAAATTATATTTGGAGCCTGAGATCGGATAAGCCAAATATCAAGAACAAGGTTCAGCACAATTGACAGATTTTATTGACAAAAATTCCACTCGAATCATTGGTTGATCCCCTACTATTATTAAGATCAGAGGTAGTGAGATTGTCAGTTTAGAATTCTTTTTTATCATATGGACTAGTCTAAATAATGATTATAAATAGCTATATCATAACATATCTTGTCTGCTCAGCCCTTTCATTGGCCTTAGGCCTTGTAGCCTCCATAAATGGCTTTTATATATGGAGGAAGTGGGACTTAGGTAATTCTGCAGAGGAACAGTATCGATTAGAAAAAAGGGTGTATTTGATTGTTACTATTGTATCACTTGGATTTTTTTTAAGATTGCTCATGATTCCGTTATGGTTCTGGACCCTTCAAAGCATGATCGTCTCAATCCCTGGCGCAATGTGCCTTATAGGAGTGCATAATGTCAATGCTCCCTACTCCTATGTTACAAGCGGTCTCAAGCCTGTTTTAGCGACGCTTTATGGGTATTGGCTAATATTAAATTATTTTGATCGTCAAACACCTGCGCAGCCATTTATGAAGCAAAAACTTATGTTTCTTGCGCCCCTGGGAATAATGATCATTATAGAAACAATATTAGATGCTTCATTCTTCTTCTCAACACCACCGCGACAGGTATCATGCTGCACATCACTCTTTGATATTCCCAGAGATGATATCCCTCAGATTATTACAGAGTCTACATGGACTTGGGTCTTTATCTTTTATGTTCTTGCGCTTTTTGTATTGGGGGAGTTGTTCTATTTTCTATTTATCAATAAAAGTGAGGACTTAACCAAAAAGACTATGTGGTTTGGGAAAAAATCATTTATGATCTTTGAAACCTTCATCATTATCTCTTTATTCACTTTCCTTGTGCTTGCTATTCATACAAAGATCAGTCCCCTCTTTTTAGAACTGCCCTTCCATCATTGCATATTCTGTCTGCTGCAGGATGTTTGGGATGCGCTATTATCCTTCAGCCTGGTTTATATCGGCCTAGCCCTCTTAATGATCTATTTCTGGATTACATCATCCGCTAATTATTTAGATGTTGAGTCAACGATAAGGGAAAAGGTAGTTAAATTGCTTGTTAGATCCAGTGTTATGATAATCTCAGGATTGATTATTCTCTCAATACATTTTTTATATGTAATCATTGCGCATAAATAATAATGAAAGGGAGCCTAATACTGGTACAATTCCCTATCACTCACCCTTGTTAGGTCTTTAGTCTATTTTAGCGCATCGGAATTTTAAGAACTACACGGATGTAATTTTTTGAAATTTACATAAATTCCGCCAAAATAACCCACGGAAGGGTTATTTTATAATATATATTTTATAACAACAAAACCACCCAATAACAATACTACAAAGGCTATTGAAACGAGATTGAACCTCTTTTCAATAAAATCCTTAATAGGAGCACCATATTTCCATATTAGTCCTGAAACCAAAAAGAATCGTAGGGACCTGCTTGTAATTGAAGCGATGGCAAATATTGCTAAATCAATTTTTGTAATTCCAGCGCTTATGGTGATCACCTTATAAGGAATTGGAGTAAATCCTGCTGTAAAGACAACCCAGAAAGAGTATTCATTGTACAATTTTTTAACGATTAAAAAGTTGTCAACACTAGCCCCAGGCACATATGTAAAAAAGAAATTCGCTATAGCAGAATAATGCTCCCCGCTATACCACAACTCATAGCCAATATAGTATCCTATAAACCCACCCAATGTTGATGCAATAGAGGTAATAAGGGCATACCTTAAAGCCTTCTTTTTTAGGGATAAAACGAGTGCAATTAAGAGTGGATCTGGCGGGATCGGGAAGAATACCGACTCAATTAAGGCAAGAACGAAAAGCGCCCAACCTCCAAGCGGGGTGTCTGCCCATGAAAGTACCCAATCATACAAAAATCTGTGTATCTGCAATCCATATTTCTCTCTGCTGTATTTTACTAGCATAATAAATAGTATCGATCCATATTGGTATGTAGTCTATAGTCTTTATAGACCATGTCAGATATAAAATCAAATCTTATTATTCAACACTATTTCTCTGGCCTTAAAAGGGGGAATAATATTGTGTCCTTGATTGAGGGGGCATCAACAAATAGCATCATGAGTCTGTCTATACCAATCCCCATACCGCCCGCAGGAGGCATGCCATACTCCAGGGCCGAGAGATAATCATAATCCATCATCTGTGCCTCTTCATCACCGGCTTCTCTCAATCTTACCTGCTCTTCAAACCTCTCTCTCTGATCAAAGGGATCATTTAATTCGGTAAAGGCATTGCCAATCTCCCTTCCAGCAATATAGGGCTCAAATCTTTCGACGAAATCAGGATTCTCCTCATTGGATTTTGATAATGGAGAGAGTTCTTTGGGATAATCTGTCACAAGTGTTGGCTGAATTAACTTGTTTTCTACCTTCGCATCAAATATCTCGTCTGCTATCTTCCATATTGAAAGATTCTCTTTTATCTCAATCTCCAATGAGGAAGCGGCACTTATTGCTTCCTCTATTGACTCGATTTTTCCGAAATCAGCGCCAGTATGCTTCTTGATTACATCAATATAGGTGATTCTTTCCCATGGCGGTGTAAGATCGATCCTATTCCCTTGATAATCGATGATCATCTTTCCAATAAGATTCTCAGAGAGTGTTGATATCATCTCCTCAGCAATGTTCATCATATCAGAATAATCCGCATATGCCTCATATAGCTCAAGCATAGTAAATTCAGGATTATGCTTTGTTGAAATACCTTCATTCCTAAAGTTCCGATTTAACTCAAAAACCTTCTCAAATCCACCCACAAGCAATCTCTTTAAATATAGCTCAGGCGCCACCCTTAAGTAAAGATCAATGTCAAGGGTATTATGATGGGTGATAAAGGGCCTTGCTGCTGCGCCTCCGGGTATAACCTGCATCATTGGTGTCTCAACCTCAATGTAACTGCGATTTAGCAGGAACTCTCTCACCCCTGCTATTAGACGGCTCCTCAGGATAAAATCTCTTTTTACAGATTGATTAACAGCGAGATCAACATATCTTTTCCTGTATCTCATCTCTCTGTCAGCAAATTCATCGAATAATTGGCCATCCTTCTCCTTCACAACTGGTAGCGGTCTGATGCTTTTTGAAAGTAGAACAATCTCTTCTACTGATATTGTTATCTCTCCCTGTTTTGTCCTGAATGTGGACCCCTTTACTCCAACTATATCCCCAAGGTCAAGCATCTTGAAAACCTCAAAATTATCATTACCGATGGTGTCTTTTTTTACATATATTTGGATTACTCCGGATAGATCTTCAAGATCAGCAAAGGAAGCCTTCCCCATCATCCTTATTGATTTTAACCTTCCCGCAACATTTACATATTGTTGGATCTCATCATCACAGAATCTGTCCCTAACCTTCTGTATCACATCCTCTCTCTTATAACGCACAGGATATGGGTTAATTCCCTTCTCCTTTAAAATATTAATCTTTTCTATTCTATGCTTAATTAAATCAGACGCTTCATCAACCACTGAACAATCTCCTGAATACATGGCCTTGGGCACACAAAATATTATTCCTGCCTTTTGCCACGGATTTTGATCTGCTTAAATTTAAATCAATAATACAAGTTTTGGTCAAGGGTACAAACAAGATTTGATATAAATGATTAAAATAATACTTTACAAAATTGAAAAAATTCAAATACACTACAAATTAGGCAGGGTAAATATACGCTTCTCCGCTGTCAAAGGCTTGACTACATATTTGAGCAATAAGTTGTTATTCTCTGCTAATATAGGGAGAAAGATTCCATAAGTGAGGAATCAAATCCAACCATTTTGTCGAAAAATGTCTTGATATTACGGATGTGTCAAACCATTTTTAGATGACCTATTAAAAAGTATATAACGGCTCAATATTTAGTATAGAAGCAAGACTCTCCGCTATTAGCGAGGTTAATGGGGTGTGCCAACCTTCATTTCTATTACATTGATTTTCTGTCAACCTTCCAGCAAGCGGGTTATATAATACTCACAGCTTTAGGTTAGTTTTTATGTTAACAATAATATTAAGGAAATAATGAATGAGTTATGCATTTGAACTTGGCCCAATAAGACCACCAAGCGAGGCGATGAGCATTCTCATCCGCGTAACCAGAAATTGTCCATGGAATAAATGCGCCTTCTGTATGACCTATGGGGAAGCCTTCTCCAAGAGAAGTGTGGAAGAGGTTAAGGGGGACATCGATTCAATACACACAATTGCTGATAGAATTATCAATGCTTCGTATAAACTGGACTATAATGGCATCATTAATGAGCCGGTGCTTCGGGAAGCCATTGGTATAGATATAACCCCTTCCCACTATTACAATCAAGTGGCCATGTGGCTGTATTATGGAATGAAGAGCGCATTTCTACAGGATGCCAATTCTTTAATAGTAAAAACTAATGATTTAATTGAGATTGTAAAATATCTAAAAGAGAAGTTCCCAACCCTTGAGAGAGTAACCACTTATGCTAGGGCTAAAACATTAAGCAAAAAGTCATTAAAAGAACTCAAGGATTTGAGGAATGCGGGTCTTTCCCGGTTGCATATAGGGATGGAATCAGGAGCGGACAGTGTTCTCGAATTTATTCAAAAGGGTGTAACCTCGAGTGAGTTGATCTCAGGGGGAAAGAAAGCCATTGAGGCAGGTTTTGACCTATCAGAATACTATATGCCAGGCCTTGGTGGAAAAGAATTTGTTAAGGAGAATGCATTAGAAACAGCTCAAGTGTTAAATGAAATCAATCCAACATTCATACGCATACGTAGCACAATACCAGTCCCAGGAACCCTTCTTTATCAAAGGATGACTGAGAAGAAATGGACACCTCTTACAGAAGAGGGGAAGGTAGAGGAAATTCGATTGTTTATTGAAAGTCTTGATGGGATAACAAGTAATATATTAAGCGATCATATGATGAATCTGTTGGAAGATGTTCAAGGGAGACTACCGGAGGATAAGGATAAAATTATTAAGGTTATAGATGAATTTCTTTCATTATCAACAGAAGAAAAGGAGAGCTTCATTATCGGTAGAAGATTGGGCCGCTTCAGGCGATTGACTGACCTAAAAGCTGATCCACAAATTGAACAATTTAAGGCCGACATCAAAAGTAGATATTCCACGGTTGATAATGGAATTTTAGAGCTTATTAAAAATTTTATTTAGGGCTCTTGTAAAATTTCAGATCTTAATCCTTCCCTATGTAAACACCCTCATAGTCATTAGTGCTTAATGGCTCTTTGTCAGAAAAGATGTTAGACTCAATAACCTCACCAAAAAAGAGTGTGTGATTCCCCATTGAGAAGCTCTCGCGTACTATACATTCCATATAAGCAATGCATTCCTTTAAAATTGGGCAATTTGTCCTTCCTCTTGTCCACTCAATCTCATCGAACTTTGCCTCTGGATCAGGCCCCTTAAAGCGTTTCATAAACTCCTTCTGGCTCTGATATAGAATATGAAGAGCAAATTTTTTGTTCTTCTCAAGCAGATAGTGAGAATAACGCCTTGGATGCAGGGCAACCATTACTATTGGGGGATCATAGGATACTTGTGAAACCCATGAAGCGATCATGCCATTGATCTTTTCATCATGGCAAGTCGTTAGAACATATATTCCATAGGTCATTTTGCCTAAGGCCTTGATTTGTTTTTTATCCATTATGAAATGTCTCCAAGTAATTATTTTTTGATACAGTATGATGAATATACTGAAAATATATGCATTGAAATTTTTTAATAAATCAATGGAAAAGTGTTGATATTAAATAATTATCATAATATAATTGCATATGCTTGTAAATAAGCACCTCAATGATACTATTATAGTTATAAACTCGTGAAAATAATCTCTATCTCCTGATGTCTAACATTGTTAAGGAGTGATAGATATCTATAATATCAGCGAAAGATAATGGATGTGATATTAAAAGAATCAAAACATTTTATTTATAGCAATTCTCATCGTGTTATATTTTTTTTGTTTATGTTAATATTGTTCTCTTCAACCAGCATATATTCAAATAATAAAATCGATACATGGGGAATCTCTAAAGATGAAATGATCAAGAGACAGAACAACTCAAAAGTTAAGTTTATTGAATTCACCCCTTATGATAAGCCTGAATATGAAAATAGAATAATGAACTATATTATTGCTAGAGGTGAAAACCTTAAAAGGCAGATAAAGATATTAAGGATTAAATCAGAACCTCAAAAAGACTTCCTCTTTTTGAAGAATAGATTATACACGATAAAGGAATCCTATAAATCAATTACAATCCAGAAATTAAATACAATCATTAAGGGGCTAACCTCGAAATATGGTAATTCAAATGTTCAGAAAGACAACAAAATGGCAATCTATTCCTTTTCAAACAATAAAACAAAGGTCATTGTATATTCTTATTTAAAAACGAACAAATGTGATATATATTTTTATGATTGCAAACTCTTTCACATATTATTTTCAGAGATATAATTAGATCCGCCCGCCATCTTGAGAGACAAAGAAGTTTAAATAATTCTTCAATGCATCTTGTTGTGAAAATATCACAAGAATATTTTAATATATAACACGTTTTTCCATCATTTCATTTATAATAATCCCTAATGATGATCATATCCGTTTTATATTAGTAATATCTGATACCAACATAAGTAAAACTGCAGCATAAAGGGACTAAATTTTTCCATACCTTTCGCTAAGAATAGCACTTTGTAGTTAAACATTTTTTATTAATATTTATAATTATTATTGACGATATTATTAAGCCATTGCATATTTGCAATTCAATATCAATTAAATATAGAGGGTTTAATACTTGGCAAATATAAAATCAGCAAAAAAGAGAATATTACAAAACGAGAAAAGAAGAATTAGGAATTCCAGAGTTAAGTCTTCAATAAGAACATCCTATAAAAAGGTATATCATGCAATTGAGGGCAAAGAAGAAAAGGATATACAGAAAATAAATGAACTGTTTAAGGACTTTATAAAAAAGATAGATACAGCTTCAGGCAAGGGAATTATTCATTGGAAGACTGCAGCGAGAAAAAAATCAAGACTTGCAAAGAGGGTCAATTCCCTAACTCAACAATCATAAATACAATTAAAATCAATAAATATAGGAATAGTTTTGACAAAGCATGAAATTGTAGATAGCCTAACTAGGCAAAGCGGGATAAAACGGAAAGAGGTTCTTCAAATTATCAATAATTTTCTCGATATTATTATTAAAACCGTTGATAACAATGAGAGGGTTGAGTTTAGAGGTTTTGGCTGTTTTTACAGAGCCTTGAGGAGGGGAAGGAGAGTGTATTCGCCTATTGTTAGAGGAAGCATCAATATTCCTCCAAAATCTGTCCTTTCTTTTAAAGCAAGCAAGTCAACAGAACGAGACCCTGTATAAATGGGCGCTTAGCTCAGTTGGGAGAGCATCTGCCTTACAAGCAGAGGGTCACAGGTTCAAGTCCTGTAGCGCCCAAAGACACAACCCCTGAATAAAGGGATTCAAAAAACCTACACATAGCCAACCTATTCCATCAAAACCAGAACAAGTCTAATGAACAAAGACTTCATATTCGCAAGTTTTACAGGTATGGTCTATCTATATATCCATGGATGAGCATTGATGAAAATATAGCTCGCGGTGCAGAATAATACCTGAAAGAACTCATTCAACTAAGATCAAGGATATAATCTGGAAACAGACTCACCTGTGGTTGCATTTAATATCGTTATCTGTCCTCACTCCATGTTTTTTTATTCAATGGGTTGAGTTTTATTTTCATTCTGATTCTTTTTTTCTCTTGTATGGCTAGGGATGAATACTTTTTTTGAATCCTGCCTATTTTGTTTAGCTCATCTATGAGTTCCCTGTAATTATGAAAGGGTATCTCTGTGATTATAGATTGAATATGATTAGATTCGGGGTTTTTCTCTCTCTGAATAACCCTTCCTTCTAATAATTCAATTATTTGTATAACCTTATCTATTTGTTGGTTTATGGTATCATTTCGCAAATCCTTCTCTTTTTTATCAATCAGTCTTTTTGGTGATTTGGTCTCGGCTGTTTCAGCATCATTTATAGCATAGTCTAATCTTTCTTCTTTCAATCTTGAGGTTGCTGCTTCCCCTAACGGTTCATCTTCGTCAGATAGAACTGACGATTCTGCTTCAGGCGAATCCTGTTTTGCGAGAGCTGATTGTGTTAACGAAAGGACTATTTCAAAGGTCATTAGTGTTTCAAGTGCCTTCGGCTTTCTACCAGCCGCAGCCTTGGCCATAACTCTTTTTTCATTAATTGGTAGAGAATCATTTTGTATCTTACTATGATTTCTTGGGGTATTGAGCTTCTCTGGTTTTTTGCTGATTCTTGAGCGCATATCATCCTGAGCAAATTGTAACTCCTTTTTCTCAGGTTGTATGGGCTTAAAGAGAAATATTGCAAAGAAGACCAGCACCAAAACACCTGCTGCCTCAAGGGGTATTTTTATCTTAACGGGAACAAATAACCTTCGTATAGTCTGTTGAAAATATGAAGGCTTGAAGATGCGTATATGAACCTTTTTCAGGAAATCATCCGGTGCTCCAAGCTTCATTACTGAAGTCATCTCTCTCTTGTATTTTTCAAAGAAGGTTAATTCATCTTGGCAATCATTGCATGTTGAAATATGTTCTTTAACGATATCTATCATCTCAGGCTCAAGTTCGTTATAAACATAAGCTGCTATAAGGTGTTTTACTTTATTGCAATTCATATTAAATAATTCCTCTCAACCTATCCCTGAGATGCTGCCTTGCCCTTGCAAGCCTTGATTTGACTGTACCTGGTTTATATCCAGTAATTGAAGCGATCTCTTCATAAGATTTTCCTTCAATATCACGAAGCACAATCATTACTCTTTGTTTTAGTGGCAATGAGTCTATCGCTTCCTCGATCAATCTTGCCTTTTCCCTTCTTTCAAATATTTGATCAGGATTAAATGATAGATCCAGTATTTCAATCTTCTGCTGACGATTTTCCGCGTTTCCAGGATGATCTATTCGAGCCATTCTTTTGTTAAAACGATAATCTAATGATGATAGTCTGTTCTTGCATGTGTTAACTGCTATTGTATAGAGCCATGTTGAGAAGCTTGATCGAAATTGATAGTTTTTCAAATTTTTATAAACTTTCACAAAGGTGTCCTGTGCGCAATCATTCGCTTCATCATGGTCTCCTAGTATACGATAACATAGATTGAAAACAATGTTCTTGTATTTTATAACCAATTTATCAAAGGCTGAATTAATGTTTGCCTGAAAATCCTCAACCAGCTTCCTGTCTTCTTGATGTGATTGTTTTTTATTTGTTCCCTTACTCATTTAGACAATTCAATGTTGAAAAAGATTTAATTTTTTCCACTATGGTTTTATATAAAATGATTACAATATTCTGGCAATGGGAATTTGGCTTATTGTATTATGGAATAATACATTGCCCGTGATCACCCTTGGTATCATGGGCAATGTTTCTAACATTATCGTTTATCCTCAGCTTTGCAACCGAAAAACCTTTACAAAATATTTATACATATTGCTCTCTCGATCATGTGATTTTTTTACAAAAATAATCAAAATTAGAGCACCATGCGTGTAATAAAGTTTCTAAATTTTGTTGAAATTGAGTAGGATTATATATTGAACCAGTTCAATAGTATTGATTAAAATAACAAATTTATTTATAAAAAATTTATTAATATAAATTATAATTGACATATAAATGTTTATTTATAATATTTGTCCTAATTAAAAATATAAATACTAATGGGACATAATTTTATTCCAAACAGGAAATGTTTATAGATTTAAATTGTTATTAACTGTAAATCCTTGCAGGTGATACATTGAATAGTTATTTGTTTAATCAAAGTCAAATTGGTGTTCAACTTTCATAACAAATATTTATGATGAAAGTAATATAATATTTCTCTTTGAGCCTGTTGCAGCGAATTTTGGTATAGGATGTGGGTAGTGTATTGCATAACCATATTCGCTGAATTATGACATTAGTCCAGCCTTTAGGGTGAGATGACTCACATAATAAATATTGCGATGCAGTCAATGGTTTGAATAGCGGTGATGAAAGCCTTCTGTTGTATAACGTTTTGCTCAAATTTAATTAATATTGTTCTCTAAAGTAATGTGTTGAGTGGTGTTAGACGTTCAAGTATGCACTCACAACCCTGCCGTTGCATGCGGAAGGAAACAATGGATGCAATATTTAGAATAAAACGGAACATGCATTTTTGATGTATGATCACAATTCATACATTCAATTAACCATGAAAAGGGAGCAGGAAGAATAATAGTTTCATTCAATACTTAAGGACAAGCATGAGGCATCCGATAACTAATATGTATTTTGTTTTTTGCATGTAGTAATATCTCAATTGGTTAGGGTTCTATTCATTATTGTCCTTTATTTTGATCATGTGCATTCAGCGGATATGCTCTCATCATTCATGGTAAATTTAGGAGGCAACAATATTGTAATGCACCAGAAGTTAGCAAATTAATTCATTGTAAATGGATGAAGTAAAACAAGGGTGAATGCCCATGGATACTTCTAAAATGAATGTTATAAAATCCCTTCCTATCCTGAGATGATTATTACAGAAACAGATTTTCAACAATTACATCAATCAAAGCAGGTAGGGATAACAACATGGGTAATAGCTTAAACAGGTGCGCAATAGCATATCAGGAGGTTGTTGATACAGGAAGTCTTAATTCAGATTACTATACTTTGGCTGATTTTATTGAGCTTGATGATGAGGACATCTTCAAAAAAACTGTTCCACAATTTTGGTATATTGAAGATCATAAGAGAAAGGGGTATTTTTCTTATCAACGACCACTCCTTTCTGCTTGTGAAAACAGAGTTATTATTTACGATGATTTCACGGGAACAGAAAAAGAGATGATCATGATGGCTTCAAATAACTATTTGGGATTGATTTCGCATCCCAGGGTTGTGCAAGCTGGAATTAGAGCCTATGAGAAGTATGGATCCGGAGGCAGTTCCGCACCCTTACTAAGTGGCACCTTTGATATTACCAGAGAACTGGAGTTGAAATTGGCTGAGTTCAAGGGATGTGAAGACGCCATGGTGTTTTCCACAGGATATTCAGCCAATGTTGGCGTCATTAGCGCATTATTAAGGAAAAATGACGTAGCAATTATAGATAAATTGAATCATGCGAGCATTGTAGACGGATGCAGGTTATCCGGGGCAAGCTTGAGGGTTTATCGACATCACGATATGGGCAAGTTGGAGAAGTGCCTGCAAAAGAGTAGAGGTCAGCGCCAAGGAATGCTTGTGATAACCGATGGTGTTTTTGGAATGGATGGGGACATCTGCAATCTGCCAGAGATAAAGAGAATTGCGGATCGTTATGGAGCCAGGGTAATGGTGGACGATGCGCATGCAACCGGTGTTATAGGCAAACAGGGCAAAGGAACGGCTGAGCATTATGGAATGGAGGGGATGATAGATATAGTAATGGGCACATTCAGCAAATCACTTGCTGGGGTTGGAGGATTTGTAGCATCCACTAAGGAAGTAGTAAACTATATACGATATTATGCTCGTTCATACTTTTTTTCAGCCGCACTGCCGCCATGTATTTGCGCCACGGTTTTAGCTGCCCTTAATGTTATAGAAGAAGAGCCCGAGTTGTTGGAACAATTGCATCAAAACGTAAAATACTTGCACAGCCGATTTTCCCAAATGGGATTAGAGGTAACACAGCCAGGAACCGGGGTTATTTCAGTAATCATTGGGGATGAAATCATAGTTAGGAAAATGAGCAAACAAATTCATGAGATGGGTTTATACATCAATCCATTGCCCTTCCCTTCTGTGCGTAAGGGAGAGGCGCGGTTCAAGTTTAGTCTCATGGCTACTCATACAATGGAAGATTTGGATAGGGCAGCGGATATATTTGAAGCGGCATGTCAGGAGTATGGAATAATAAAAACTAGTCCTACTCTAGTAGCATCATCATCTGTAATGTGATTGTTATTAGAATTGATACAATTGTATAAGTTGACGTCGGTAAAAGCTGAAAAACATACATGAGGTCCCCATTGGGGGTTTGGGGAGTGTTTCAGCAAGAGGGGCTGTCATCACCGCAATAATTATCATGAGACAGCCCTTCTTTGACGATAAGGGGGCACGTTTTTTGGGAAGGGGAGTGTAAGAGTCAGATATTATTTGGATGAAAATTATGAATAATTCCCTCCAGTATGTTGTTTCCTTCTTTACGTGATACAGTACCTAGGAGCGACTGATGAGTAGATGTATTCTATGGTTTGTAATGTTGGGTCTTGTGACTTCTTTTTACAATGATCTTCTTCATGCTAATGGATTGAGAGTTCTTGGCGTTAAGAGCACAAAAGCAACAGCAATGGGAGAAGCATTTATTGCGCAGGCAGATGATCCCTCGGCTATAGCCTTTAATCCAGCGGGGTTGACGCAATTGGATGGTATACAGGCGTCAACCGGGGTTACGATTACTAACGGTTGGCCTGAACACAAAAGTCCTTCAGGCGCAAAAGAGGAAATGCTGGACGAATGGCAATATATTCCAAATTGTTTTGTCACCAGTGATTTGAATACTGAGAACTTAGTTATTGGTATTGGCATCACCGTTCCAAACGGCCTTGCTAGTGAATGGAGTGACACTGGATTCGCCAGATATGTTGATACATATTCTGATCTCACAGTTATTGATGTGAATCCTTCATTGGGTTGGGAAGTAGTGAAAGATTTATCCATTGGATTTGGAGTTAGTATTTATTATTCTCAAGTAACGCTGGAAAGTATGATCGACTATGAGACTTCTATGGGATTGTCAGGCGCTCTTGATGGGAAAAGAGGGTTGAAGGGTGATGGATATGCCTTTGGCTATAACCTGGGAATTCTGTATAGTATAAACGACCACCACAATTTTGCCGCTGCTTTTAAAAGCCCTTTTAAACTGGAATACGAGGGCGATTTCGAATTAACAAATATTCCCGATTCCATTGGAATTGGCCCATCATATAAAACGAGCGGAGAAACCTCTTTTGATTTCCCAGCCACAGTAGTAATAGGATATGCCTATCGACCAGTGGAGGAGTTAAAATTGGAGTTTAATATAGATTGGACCAATTGGGAGACTCTTGATTCTGTTGTGATTAAAATCGACTCGCCCGTACCACCCCTGTTGCCAGATAGAATCACACAGGAATATGGGTATGAGAATACCTTTGCTTACAAATTTGGTTTGGAATATAAAGTAAATGAATATATATGCCTTCGAGCTGGCTACATCTACAATGAAAACGCGGTTCCTGACGAGAATTGGAGACCCAATCTGCCGGATACAGATATGCAATTCCTGACCTCCGGGCTTGGCTTTCGGAAAGGCAATTTGAGCATAGATGGCGCGCTTCAGTTGATCTTCTATGAAGATAGAACCATTAATAACAATGTCGATTACAATGAAATAAGCTCTTCATCCAGCATTGATGGCGAATATGAAAATTTTGCTGTTGGCTATTCTGTTAGTGTTACTTATGGATTTTAATTTGAAAGTGCGACCACTGGGATAATGTTATATTCTGGTTGGGAGGATCATGAACACACTTTGTTTAATCTTCTCTGCTTCTTCTACATCAACATCCACATTGCATTACAATTATTTAAAACTTAATATTACAAAGGAAGCATTTTTATTTATTATAAACGTCAGCGTTTATATTGGAAAAATTTACTATATCTATTATAGGAAAAATATTAGTGATGCTTTGCTATCCCGTTCAGAAGATTTTAATTACCTTATTCCGAACATAGATTTATTATGCAAAGATTATATGAGGAAGAAAAATGAAGATTAGGTTAATCCAACCAGCACAGCTCGATGATTCTGGAAAACCAATCAAATACAAGAAGATATTATTGCCATCAGGCACATTATCCACCATAGCTGCATTAACTCCCAATGATGTTGAAGTCTCCATTACCAATGAGTATATTGATACTATAGATTTTAGTGAGGATCTAGATATAGTTGGAATTACTGCATTAACTTGTCACGCGCCACGTGCATATCAGATAGCCCAAGAATTCAAAAAGCGAGGCAAAACCGTTGTGATGGGAGGCATCCATGCAACAGCATTACCTCAAGAAGCTTTACAACATGTGGATAGTGTAGTAGTTGGAGAAGCAGAAAATCTATGGGAAAAGGTGGTTCGGGATTTTCAGAAAAATAATAAGCTAAATTCAATATACAAAAATGATGTGTTCCCAGATTTGAAAAAATTAGTTATTCCTCGATTTGATTTGAATAATTCAGACAAGTGCCTAAAAGCCCCCTTTGCAAAGACACCAGCAATGCCAATCTTCACAACAAGAGGATGTCCCTTTAGTTGCAGTTATTGTTCAGTTACAAAATTCTTCGGGGGCAAATATAGAACAAAGCCTATTGATAATGTCCTTCGGGAGATAGATGCTTCAAAAGCTCGTGACTTTTTTTTTGTTGATGATAACTTGGCAGCAAATTCAAAATACTCTGAACAATTATTCAAAGAAATTACTCCGCTTAAGATTAGATGGTTCAGTCAATTTAGTACTCGGGTTTTAAATAATCCTAAGTTAGTCGAATTAGCTGGTGAAAGTGGCTGCCATGAGGTTATATTAGGCATTGAATCATTAAATATATGTAATTTAAAAAGTGTTAATAAATCGTTCAACAAACCAGAAGAATATGCGCGGCTCTTTAAACTACTGAAATCAAATGGAATCAGCCCTCATGTTATGATAATGTTCGGACTGGAAAATGATGATGTAGAACTCCTTAAGCGAACATTGGAATTTTTGCTAGACAATGATGTTAATTTCATCAGAATATTTACTGTAACACCATATCCCGGGACAGATCTCTATCAAAAATTGGATTGTGAGGGAAGAATATTTGAAAAAGATTGGTCAAAATATGATTTAAACCATATTGTATTTTCCCCAAAAAATATATCCATTCAGGATTTGCAAGATAATGTTTGGAAAAGTTATTATACATTCTATTCTTATAAGAATATCATTAAAAGATTGTGGAAATTTAAAAAATTCTATTTAACACCTGATAAAAAAGGTTCACTTCTTGATGATTTATTATTTCAGCTTCATTTTCATATTGCCACAGGTAAGAGATTAGATCCTTGGAGTGGCGTTAACTGAAATTATTTACTTTTTTATAGAAGGAATATAATAATATTTATTTAGTATTCATAAAGTATGAAAGTTTAAGTCTACAATAGTATTTTCAAAATAAATGAAAAAGAGTGTGATGCTATAATGTTCTGTAATTGAAGAATATAATATTGAAATAGAAATTCATATTAATAGAATATGTGATAAACGATTGTCAATACTTTCAGAAAATACTCTTTTATATAAGAATTTGAATATGCTAACAGTTGTATGTCTATTTTAACAATAACACATTAAAAGGTATGATGCTAATATTATGAAAAAGTTATTATTAATACATCCCGTCCCAAAAGAAATGACACAAGGATATGGAGATACTGAAGCTTGGGGTATGCCACCATTAGCCTTGGGTTATATTGCAGCACTTACTCCAAGTGATTGGCATATAAAGATAGTAGATGAGTATGTAGAAAAGCTTGATATAAATGAAAAACCTGATTTGGTAGGAATTACCTCATATTCAGTCAATGCAACAAGAGCATACAAATTGGCTAGTGAATTTAAACAGAAGGGCATACCTACAGTTATAGGGGGAATACATGTTTCTATGATGCCTGAAGAAGCTGCCAAATATGTTAATACAGTCGTTGTTGGTGAGGCTGAATCTATTTGGATGAAAGTTATATCAGATTTCGAAAATGGTCAATTAAAAGAAAAGTATGTAGGAGACAAACCTTCACTTGTGAATCTACCAATCCCTAAACGAGATTTGTTTTCCGAAAAGTATAAAATGGATGTTATACAAACGTCTAGAGGATGCCCCTTTAATTGTGAATTTTGTAGTGTCACAGCTTTTAATGGTGCTGAATACAGACAAAGACCTGTTGAAGAAGTGTTGGATGAGTTGCAAACAATCATGAAGAAAGTTGTATATTTCGTAGATGATAATATACTTGGGGTAGGAAAAAAAGCAGAAGAAAGAGCTATAGATCTTTTTAAGGGAATGATGGATAGAAAAATTAGAAAGATATGGGGTACTCAGACTTCGATAAATATAATTGAGAATGAGGATGTTTTAAAATACGCATATAAGAGTGGTTGTAGGGCATTATATATAGGCATTGAATCTATTAAAGATGTTACTTTAAAAGAAATGAGAAAAGGTGTTAACTTAAAATTAGGAACTGATAGATTTAAACATGCTATTTCTATTATTCATAAACATGGTATAGGTGTGATAGGATCATTTATTGTCGGAAATGATAATGAAGATATTACAATTTTTGATGAATTAGTAAGATTTATTCAAGATACTAAAATCGATGTATTACAACTTGCATTCTTAACCCCATTCCCAGGTACTAAATTGTTTGAGAGATTAAAGATGGAAGATCGTATAATATACTCAAATTTCCCTTCTGATTGGGATCGATGTGATATGGATCAACTTATGATTATTCCTAAATTAATGACAGTCGACCAATTAGTGCGTGGATATGATTATGTAATTCATAATACTTTATCAAGTTATAATATCCTAAAACAGTTTTTAAAGACACTGATTGTTACTAAAAGTGTTACTTCATCAATTTTTACTTATTCTTTAAACAAGGATTATTTAAGATATATTCTCCCTGAAAGAAAATTTTAAATTTGAGAGGTAGTAAAAATCTAAAATGTATAAGATAAAGGTCATTGATAATATAAATGAAGTAACAAAAACTGAATGGGATAGTGTCATTGCCAAAAATAATTTGTTTTTTACATATGATTATCTAAAAGCAGTAGAAAAATCAAAGATCCAAAATTTTCAATTAAAATATCTATTAGTTTACTCCAATGAAGAATTGATAGGAAATACATGTATATATCTAACATCTTATCCATTAGATGCTTTTCTTGATGGAATTGTGAAAAAGATGTTTGTGTTTATAAGAAAAACTTTTAATTTTAGATTCTTATATATAAATACTCTTGAGTGTGGAGGGGCTATATCTTTAGGAAATCCATTTTCCTTTAATGTTAATAAAAATGAACAGCATCATTTATTGAAATTAATATTAAATCAAGTTGAAGAGATATTTATAAATTGTAAGGCATCTTTAATTATTATCAGAGATTTTTTTGAATCAGAAATCGAGCATTTATTACTAACTTTTGAGAAGTTCGGATATATTAAAATGAAATCATTTCCATTAGCAGTTATGAATATCAGATGGAATTCCTTTGATGAATATGTAAATTCTTTAAGAAGTCATTATAGACATAAATTAAAAAAAAATATTAATAAAATGAGAGATGGAGATATCAAGATAGAAGTAAAGGAAAACTTAATAAAAGATGCTCAACTTCTTTTACAATTATGGTTGAATATCTATAATAGCACAAACGAAATACAGAGAGAGTTAATTAATAGAGAATATTTTATTAATATAAATAAGTATTTAAATAAAAAAGTTAAAATAATTTCAGCTATTAAGGAGAATGATATTGTGGGATTTTTGTTGGTATTCTTTGATGATTATACATTACGATTTCTTTATTCAGGATTAGATTATAAATATAATAAAAAATATTCGATATATTTTAATCTTCTATATAATTTAGTGAGAATCGGAATAGAAGAAAGAGCAAAAGAAATTGATCTAGGAATTTCAACATATATTCCCAAAATAGAATTAGGATCTGAATTGAAGCCTTTTTATTTATTTATAAAGAATAAGTATAGCTTTTTTAATCGATTCATACCTAGATTAGAAAGAGAAATAGATAAAAGTATAAAGTTTAAAGGTAGAAGGATTTTTAATAAAATATATGAAATATATTGATCCGCAAAAAACCCAAATGCATTTAAGTTGTAGGGTAATTAGACATATTCTTTTATATTTTGGGGAACATTATGGAAGAGATGAATTATATAATTTTATTGAACAGACAGGGATGTCTTTAGATTATTTAGAAGATGGGAATAATTGGATATCCTATCAATATTTTAACAATGTTTTAAATGCTTTAGTTGAATATACTGGAGATATTAATGTTCCCTATAAAGCAGGTGCTTATGCTATATTTGATATGGCATGGGGACCGCTAGAAATAATCTGTAAAATCTTAAGGAATGTTGGATTTATTTATAAGTCCTTAGTAAAGTATTCTTCTCTCTTCTCAAAAAATAGTAGGTGGGTAATAGAAGATAAAGGAAGAAATTGGGCAATTATAAAATTTATTCCATTATTACATTTTCCACAAACAAAAAACAATTGTAAAAATATTAAAGGGCAACTAGCTTCTTTCCCTAACATACTGGGATTACCAAATGCATGTATTAAAGAAGTCCAGTGTGCTGCTGAAGGTGCTGATTCATGCATATATGAGATTAATTGGATTAATAAATCATATAGGAGAGTCGGATTATTTACTTTATTATTAGGAATAGTTAATACATTAGTAATTTATATTCTGATAAGCTTGGAGATAATTGATTTATCTATGTTATCCAAAGCAGCATTTATCATTATTCCAGTAGGATTTTTTTTATGTGGCATGATATTAGACGATAGGAAAACGCTGAAGGATAATATTGAGGTAATAGAGGAACAAAATGATACGCTAGTTGATATGTTAATCAATATTGAAAAACTGAAAGAATCTCTTCAAAAGAAAGTGGTAGAGAGGAGTGAAGAGCTTAGAAGGAGCAATGAGCGGCTGCTTAAGACATACACTGAATTGAGAAGTAATGAGTCACAAATGATACAATCTGAGAAGATGGCTGCAGTTGGCAGGCTGGCAGTGAGATTGGCGCATGAGCTTAATGGCCCTGTTAGCGCTATTCAGAGTTGTCTGCATGATGCTATTGATGAAACAATGCTGATTGGTGAGGGTGATTCATGTGAGGAACGCTTGATAAAAGCAGTGAAGGCCGCAGATCGTTGTGAGAATATTGTGAATGATTTACTTTCCTTTTCAAATAATATTGGTGATACAAGTTTAGTTTTGGTTGATATTAACGATATATTAGAAAAATGTATTGTAAATGCTGAAGAGGAGATATCAAATCCATATAAAATTATAATAAAAGATTTAACCCAAGTTTTACCCAAAATCAAGGCAGACTCCATGCTGCTTCAGCAGGTTTTTATGAACATCATTATGAATGCCAGCGATGCTATTAAGGGAAAGGGACAGATAATAATAAAGACAGAGATGGTTGAGGATAGTGTACTTGCCAGAATTTTTAATAATGGTGAAGAAATACCTAAGGAAAATATGAATAAAGTATTTGATCCCTTTTTTACTACCAAGGCTCCTGGGAAGAGTAAGGGACTTGGCCTGGCTATAAGCTACAATATCATTAAACGTTTTAATGGGGATATACGAGTACAGAGCAAGCCTGGCAAGGGAACAATGTTTACTGTAACTATACCTCTTTTTGTGGAAAGAAGCTCAGAGACTTAAAGAATAAGGGAAATGGATCCCTATGCAGATTTTAGTAACTGCTTATAAAGTGGGAGTAACAATGCACTATTGACTAACTTTGATATATATCATTCATCAGTAAACACAGGTGCAGGCTCTGCGTAAGGAGGAATATATAACCTTTTAAAAAAACCAGAAGATTTCGGCACTCCGGCCAGAATGACATACGATATAATTTAATCTTATCGTAAGCTGAATGATCGGGAAAATATGATTTAAATAATTTAGCTACATTGTGCCTATCTTCAATGCTATAAAATGAGAATAATTTAAGAAGGAATTTTTATGAAAAACGTTGCTATTGATCCAAAAAATACAAGAATGGATTTTGGTCTTACAGTAGTAAATCATTTATTATATTCATTTGAAGAGGAGTATGGAAAGGAGGAGTTAAGGAAACTCATTGAAGGTACTGGAATGCCTTTGGAATTTTTTGAAAAGAATGACAACTGGGTAAGCTATGAATATTTCTGTAATTTGCTTAAAGCGATGGTTGAGTATACAGGAGACCCGAAAACACCCTATACATACGGATTGAATGCAGTCAGATTTATTGAGACTTGGGGCATTCTTAAAACGATAATGAATATTTTCCCGTCACCTATTACTTTTTACAAAAATTGCAGCAGGTTTATTGATCATTGGGCAAGAGTTGGAAACTTTAGACTCTTATTTTTTAAGAGAAATAAAGCAGTTATTGATTTTCGGCTGAAAGACGACTTAAAGCAGGATAAGAATAATTGTCTTAATGTCAAGGGACAGCTATGCGCTGTGCCGACATTCTGGAATTTGCCTTATGCTAAAATTACAGAGACTCAGTGTGCTGCGGAGGGAGCGGATTCATGTATTTACGAAGTAAGGTGGATTAATTATGCATATAAGAGGCTCAGGTTTTATGCTTTACTAGGGGGACTCATTGTGGTATATTTATCTTATTTGCTATTACAATGGGAAATAATTAGCATATTTCAATTATCAATCTTATCAATAATGTTGATTCCTGTTGCATTTTTTTGGGGAGGTCGAATAATAGATTACAAGAGAACACTGAATGATAATATAAGAATGAATGATGAACAGAATTTGGCGTTAATCGATTCTCTTGTAAGTGTTGAAAAACTAAATGAGGAATTATTGCAAAAGGTGGAGGAGAGGACTGAAGAGCTTCAAAAGACTAATGAAGAACTGCAGAAGCGCCTTGCAGAATTGAAAGCCAGCAGAGATCATTTAATCCATGAGGAAAAGATGGCCACAGTAGGTCAGTTAGCGGCAGGAATGGCTCATGAGCTGAATAATCCCGTTGGAGCTGTTCGGAGCTATGTGCAGGATGTATTGGAGGACATTTCCAATGATGATTTGCGTTGGGATCATTTAAACAGCATTGTTAAGTCCACCAGCGAGTGCAAGGATATTGTAAATGAACTGCTCTCCTTTTCCAGGGAAAGTGATAGTCTAAGTTTAATTGATTTGGATTTTAACGAGATTTTAGAAATTATTACAACTAAAATTAAAGTAGAAAACCCATATTTAGATGTAACAATATTAAAAGAACTTAGCCCAAATCTGCCAACGATTAAGGCAGATTCTATGCAGATGAAGCAGGTTTTTATTTATATCTTTAGAAAAGCTATGGAGCCCATCAAGAAAGAGGGACGGATTTTTGTGAAAACCAACAACACCGCAGATAATGTTATAGTTGAGATTTCAAATAATGATAAATGTGTTTCTGAGGATGATTTAAACATAGCATTTGATCCATTCTCCATAAAAAAAGAATATGGGGAAAGAAGCGCGTTGGGTTTGGCCATAAGTTACAATATAATTAAGCGTTTTAATGGGGATATGATTGTTAATAACGAATCGGGCAGGGGGACAAAATATACAGTAATCATTCCTTACAATCAATAATTGGGGAGGAGCTTAAACAAATGGATATTCAGAAATTAGGAACAATTAATTTATTATTAATTGAAGACGACGAGGATTTCAGATATGCCATGGCTTCGAGTCTTATAAAAAGGAATATTAAGGTGGAAGCAGTTGGCACTGCTGAAGAGGGGTTGAACAAATTTGATTCCAATGATTATGAGGTGATTATATGTGACATAAAATTGCCGGGAATGGATGGAATCGAGTTTTTGTCGAAGGTGAATGAATTGGATGAAGATTTGCCTGTTATTCTATTAACAGGATTCGCAAGTCTGGATACTGCTAGAGAAGCTGTCTCCTTAAAGGCCTATGATTATTTATTGAAACCCCTTGAGGATATTGAGCAGCTTTTAAAACCTATCTATAATGCGGTACATAGTTATAGATTGGAGTTGGAGAACAAAAAATTGTTAAATTCGCTTCAAATAAAGATGTATGAGTTGGAGTTATCTGAAGAGAGATACAGGGACTTATATGATTCAGCTAGTGATATTATTTATACTGTTAATACAAACGGGATTTTTACTTCTGTGAATCAGAAGATGGAGGAGGTTACGAAATATAAGAAAAAGGAATTGATTGGAAAGAGCGATAGAATGATTATCTCTTCCATTAAGGATAGAATGTACGAAATTAAGTCTAAAGAGATATTGGAAGGGAAGCAGATGGATACGGTAGAGGTAATAGTTACAGCCGGGAATAATGAGGATAGAATTGGGGAGTTGGGGATGAGACCAATTATGAATGAAAATGTTGTGATTGGCATACAGTGTATTTTAAGGGATATGACTGACAGAATAAAGGCTGATTTAGAAATAAATAGGTTAAAGGAACATTACGAGAACATTGTATCCAATGTGCCAGATGCCATCTTAACAATAAACAAATCATTAAGAATCGAGTCTGTAAATATAGCCTATTGTAATATGTTTGGAAAGAAGAGAGAGGAAGTATTGCGAAAGGGTGTAGTTGAAATATTTGATCAAATTGTTAATGACAAGGTTGTTGACCTCATAAATGCCCCTGATTCTTATAAAAAGATTGTACATTTTGAATGGAATATCCAAGACAAACATGGACAACCCTTTTGGGTTGAGATAAGCATAAGCCGTGCTGTAATATTAAGAAAAGACTGCATCCTGATGGTGATATCTGACATTACAGATCTAAAGCGCGCAGAAGAAGCAAAAAAGGAGATTGAAGTTCAAATTGTAAAAATGCAAAAGATGGAGGCTTTAGGACAACTCGCAAGCGGTGTCGCACATGAGTTTAATAATTTGCTTACCATCATTCTGGGTCATGCTCAATTATCAAATGCGGAAGATTCTGTTACTGAGATTAAGGATTCTCTACATGTTATTGAAGGCATTTCTAAACGTGGTAGTGATTTAGTAAAAAAATTGATGGCATATGCCAAACCTAAGGAGCTAAAATTCATATCAATGGATATTACCAAGACTATTGATGAAATAATAAAAATTCAAGAGAAGCAGTTGTATTTGGAAAGTATTAAAGTTGAGAGAGAATATAAAGATCATAGTAGAGTCTCTTATGATCGGGGTCAGATTGAGCAGGTATTCATTAACCTCATAATAAATGCATCACATGCCATTAAACCCAAAGGGAAAGGAAAGATTTCAATTTCAGTAAAAGAAGAGAATAAACATGTTGAGATAAGATTTTCTGATACAGGAATTGGCATGGAAGAAGCCACGAGGATAAAAATATTTGATCCCTTTTTTACAACTAAGGGTGGCTGGGCAAAGGATAACCTGGGAATACTCGGTTCTGGATTAGGCCTTTCCGTGACACAAACGATAATAAAACAACATAATGGTACAATTGCAGTTGAATCTGAGTATGGCAAAGGCACAACTTTCATTATAAAAATGCCTACTGTTGCATCAGGATTGGTGAGGGAGGAGACCCAAAAAGCAAAAGTATTCGATTTAGGAATAGAAAAGATTAAAGATTTACGAGTGATAGTTATTGACGATGAGGAAAAGATGATTGATTTAATGAAATTGATATTTCGGAAAGCCTGCATTGAAAACTATATTATTGAAAATAAAGGGGAGAGAGCTATTACTTCTTTGCTTAGATGTAGACCTGATGTGGTTTTTCTTGATGTGGTAATGCCGGATATGACTGGTTATCAGGTATTTGAAAAAATAAAAGCGGTAGATCCACAGGTGCCGGTTGTATTTATGAGTGGAAAACTAGATTTGGATAACAATCAATTCGTTCAAAAAGGAGCTTATGCCTTTATTCAGAAACCTTTCGAAGTTCATGAGATATTTGAAATACTTCATGACATTGCAATTCTAAAAAGAAATTCAGTAAAATATACAAATATAGAGGCAAGATATTTTAAATCGAGTATAGGAAATTGATTGATCCTATCCACCTCAGTCTCCTCGGACAATTTATTCTGATTCTACTCCATGGTTTGTTCCCAAGTATTTACTCCATTCTCATGCTCCCTTAGTCGGTCATCCACCCTGTCTAATGCGCTATACTCAGTCGACTTGAGATTACGAAAGTATAAAATTTTTATTATATCTTAACTTCTGTAAGTCTTCTGATTACGAGGAGTTACGGTTAAAAGTTGGTTAATTTTGGATAAAGATTTTTTGCAAACCTATTTAGAATGAGTATAATTGATTCTGTAATCTTGGTTTAAATACTTGTTTTATCGAATTTGAAGTCAATCCCATCCTTGCACGTAAGAGAATAATCTTAATAAATAAATCTACATGGCCTTGTATGTTAATCCAATTCCAATATCCCATACCGTCTGGTCAAGTTTTAGAGTCCCTTCTAAACCAAAATTTTTAGATAGGCTATCCACTTCTTCTTCCATATATATTCCATACATATATCCGATGGAAACATCAACATCTTGATTAACGCTATACACAGCTCCTAATCCGATTTGATGTAGATCGAGATACATGCTCATTTCAGAGAGAGACTCTTCAGTTGCTCCTTTAATTGTGTAGAGATAACCAGCACTTGCCTTGAGTTTAGAGTTTATAACATATTCCAATCCTATGCCTGCTTCCCAACCATGATTGTAATCATCCTCCGCGCCATCCCAATCAACTTGCTTATTAAAATAATTGCTAAAGTCAGTCTCAATCCTAAGTCCTGGCATTATCATATATGATATTCCGAGTGTAGCTACCATGGGTAGTGTCTTTTTTGTCCGTTCGCCATCAGGGTAACTACTAGTATCTCCGCTAGATTTATCACGTTCTAACACTAATTTGGTATTATACTCAAATTTAACGCCAATATTAAGCTCTGAAGTCGGGGCAGCATTCACTCCTGTTATTATAGAATAGCATATACCTGTCTCCTTAAAGTCGATATTTTGTGTTAAGGAGCGTTGCTCATCTGCTTGGGTTGAGTATATGGCTGTTATCTTTCCATCATATTTGTTGTAGGCATATGCCGTTCTTCCAGCAAGTGCTATGGATATAGTATCATTTAAATTATAAGCTAATCCGAGCTGACCGCTAAAATAGACGGATGACCCCTTGAATTCTGATATAAATGAATCTAAACCAGTAACTGTAGAACTTGGGTCTCCTTCATCAAGGGGATTGCCAATTAATCTAAGAGCGCTTATTTGTAATGAAGGAAATCCCTCTGAAAAATCCGCGCTGCCACCTCCGGCTAAAGGTAGTAAACCACCAAAAAATGCCCAATCCTCGGTCTTGTAGACTACATAGGCATTAGGGAAGATATATGCATTAACATCACCTACATATTCATCCTTCAATTGAACAGAATTCATGCTGGCTGGTAATATGGTTGTATCCTCTATTGTCTTAGTCTGAAAAAGAGAATGGTTGCTTAAATAAAAGTAAAGCCCATCCTCCAACCTTGCAGTTCCAGCGGGATTGAAGAATGTTGCGTCTACTTCAGTTGATGCGTTCCTGTTTAATGATCTAATAAATTCAACGCTTTGATAAGATGTGTGATATACGCTTCCAGCAAGTAGTCTACTAACACAAATGAATATAAATGCTAATAATATTACGATTGAAATACAAAGTAAGCAAAAGAGTTTCATGAAATTCTCCTGATTGTATGTTAATGTATATTTTCCTTTTATGAAAAATTTTTTACTTTTTTAAAAAGCGTATGTTATTTGAGCAAGAACAATTTAGACGCAATTTGAAAAATAGCAATCTTTGTAAGTTTTTAAAATAGTGGGTAAAGTGTCATAATCCCCACCCCTGATTGAGATTATGACACTTTTTTAGGGGTTAACAACTTTTCATGAAAATACGAATTAATGATAGGAATGTATCCTTAGCGGTTATTATAGATCAGGATGGTTATATATCTAAGCTTGATTATATCATGCTACTCTTTGGGTTTGATAACTGAGTTTAAACTTGCCTTTACTCCAATCCAACCCTTTTGAAAATATAATCGATGTTTGTTAAATACTTATCAATACTGAATATCTCACTAAATTCATCTTCTGATAGCTTCTGCATAATAGATTTTTCCCTTTTAGCGAGTTCTTGGAGATTATTTTCTCTGTCCCAGACTCTCATTGCAATGCGCTGCACCAGTTTATATGATTCTTCTCTGGTTAATCCATTTTCAACTAGTTTAAGTAGAAGGGATTGAGAAAAGAAGAGTCCACCAGTTCTATTTAGATTCTCCAGCATTGAATCTGGATAGACATGGAGATTCTTTATTATAAATATCATTCTATGAATTAGATAATCCAGGGCTATTGTGGAATCAGGCAAGATTACTCTCTCAGCAGATGAATGTGATATATCTCTTTCATGCCATAGTGTTATGTTATCTAATGCTACATTCATATTTGACTTTATTACCCGACATAAACCTGATACCCTCTCGCATAGAATCGGGTTTCTTTTGTGAGGCATTGCTGAAGAACCCTTCTGGCCCTTCTGAAATGGCTCTTCAACCTCTCTAACCTCAGTCTTTTGGAGGTGCCTTATCTCTGTAGCGAGTTTGTCCAGGCTGCCGGCAGCGATTGCAATTGCAGCCATAAACTCAGCGTGTCTGTCACGCTGTATTATTTGTGTAGAAACTGGAGCTGGTTTAAGACCGAATTTTTGACATACATAAGATTCAATTGGAGGGGGTATGTTGCTGAAGGTTCCAACTGCTCCTGATAATTTGCCTATGGAGATATTCTCTATTGATCTTAAAAGTCTTTCTCGGTTTCTTCTAAATTCATCAAAGTATAGTGCTATCTTTAAACCAAATGTGGTCGGCTCAGCATGAACGCCGTGTGATCTTCCTATACAGGGTGTGTTTTTGTAGGTGATTGCACAATTTTTTAGTTCTGTTATTAGGGCATCTATTCCCTTTAATATTATTTCCCCTGATTGTTTCAGCTGTATGGATAGGGCGGTGTCTCCAATATCGCTGGATGTTAAGCCGTAATGGATGTATCTGCTGGATGGCCCTACATTTTCTGCAACTGACGTCAGGAAGGCGATCACATCGTGATGAACCTCTGCTTCAATTTCAATTATTCTATTAACATTAAAGGCTGCTTTTTCTTTAATAGTGATGAGGTCTTCCTGAGGAATAATCCCAAGCTCAGCCCATGCTTCGCATGCGGCTATTTCAATATCGAGCCATATCCTGAATTTGTTTTCAAGCGACCATATTGTGGCAATCTCTTCTCTTGAATATCGTTCAATCATATACTTTATCTCCCCTTATTGATAATATTAATAAATATGCCTAAATATTAATGGTATGAATAGTAAATGTCATCAATGAATGAATTTTGTTATAATGGATTTATAAATAATATATCATCTAATGTTAGTAATGTTTTTGGAGGATAAAATTTTTTGATTTGATTTCAACATGAAAATAGCTTTCAATAAAAAGAATTAAATAAAATAACAGATTAAGTATATCTTCTACAGGGAATAGGGAATGATTTATGGAAACGTATTTCTGTAATAAAACCAGATCAATATATTCTTTTATTCTCATGTGAAAAAGCATTTTATTGTTTTTCATTGAATTAGAACAGTTCCTGCAAATGGGGTAAAAATCAGTGAGGTCTATAGCGAATTCATCATAATCATGTCTGTGGCACATTTTACATATATTAAGATCAGGCAGAATGCCATTAAGCCTTAAAATATGAAGAATGAAAAAAACAGAGAAGTGTTCAAGGTATTCTGTTTTTACAAGGTTATCTATTCCCGCCACAATCAGATCAAAGATAGACCTGTTTGGATCATTGTAAGCGGATGTCTTTTCTGCTGTTTCGAGCAGAAAATAGAGAACCACAATTTTTTTAAAATTGTTTCGAATGGCAAAGTATTGTTTGAAGATTTGAAATTCATTAACTAAATAGATATCCTTATCTTCATGGAAATAATATACTAACTTTGAGATTGTGCCTGGTTCTGCAACAGTTATGGGGCGCCTTTTGCTCTTTTTAATGCCTTTAAAAATAAAATTTCTCTTCCCATACTCTTTAGTATATATTCTGGCAATCTTATCAGCTTCGCCTAATGTGACGGACGACAATACAATCCCGGTAGTTTTTTGAATTTCCATAATCAATCTTGTTCTCTACCGGAAATTCTTATAAGAATTCGATCAATACGAGTGCCCTTTATATCGGATATCTTAAAGGATGTGTTCTCATACTTGACAGTTTCATTCTTTTGGGGGATCTTCCCAAATAGATCAAAAACGAATCCCCCGATTGTATCAAACTCATCCGTTGGTAGATATATTCCAGCTTCTTCATTAAAATCTGATATTGGCATTCTTGAATCTACTTTATAAATATTCTTGCCTATTTTCTGGGCAGAATGCAATTCATCATTTGCGCTATTATTGATTTCACCAACAATCTCTTCCAAGATATCCTCTAACGTTAATATACCGCTAAATCCCCCATATTCATCAACAACAATAGCAATATGCAGTTTGATTTTTTTAAACTCAAGAAGAAGATCGTCTAACGGTATTGTTTCTGGGATAAAGTGGGGTTTGTGAAGATTTTTCCTTAGCTGAAAGTTGCGAGGTTTGTCTATTAAAAATTTGAATATGTCTTTTAGATATAATATGCCAATGATATTGTCAATTGTGCCATCATATACAGGTATTCTTGTATGGTCTGTGTTGGTGACGAGTTTTAGAAGAGCTTTTAGTGTTGTCTTCGATGAAGTGCTGATCACATCCACTCTGGGAATCATTATCTCCCTGGCATTTTTATTAGGGAGTTCGATTATACTTTTTATTATCTCCTGTTGGGGTCTTTCTAATCTATCAAAGGCAATAGAATCAAAGAAGATGTCATCATCTCTTCCTTCTTCATCTTTGGGTTTAATGGGTTTTTGAAAAAATTTTTTTATTCCTGAAATACTCTTTTTATACCAGGATTCATCTGAAGTCATATTAATTGAATTGTCCAGCCTTTATGTGAAATAATTAGTTGCATATGAATTGAAAAGCCTATTGTCTAATTTTATTACTATCATTCATTGTGGTAAAATAACCTATCCTTGAATTCCCCTTTTGTCAATGGTACAGGGAGTTTTAGCGTAAATATTATGTAGTAGAGGGCGCAACCGTATAATTCCAAATTGCTCATAGAGATGAGCAAAAATAGACTATTTATAGAATATCAAGTATAAATTTATTTATTATAATATTTTTATAAGGAACAGATATGTCAGTTTATAATAATGATAGTTAATAATCCCTATAATCAATTTTGTCAATATTTTTATTAAAACCTATTTCTTCCATATGCTGAATTTTTTAATTGTCTCAAGAGCAAGTTTAGATGCTTCAAGAGCATCATTTTTTTCTATGTTACAGTCATTATAGAGTGTATCTGCAATGAATTTTCTCATTGCCACATAAACATCCTCTGTTGGGTGAAATACGAAAGAAAAATTTTCTCCATGAGTATCCGTAACACTAAAATAGGAATGAAGCATGGTCGGCTCTTTAGGTATCATGATCTTTTCCTGTTTCCTCCCAGAATAAATGTGTAACTCGTTGAATCGATAGGGTATAGATTTATCTTGATCCCTAAATGTTGGTTCTACAGATTTTTGTGGGTATGTAGGTGGCTCCACAAGGATGTGTGTTCTGTTCCCATCAGTATTGAATTGTAGGCCATCCTGATTTTTTAATATCTCCTTGACATTGACATATGCTGTTATCTCGTATCTGGCATAAATGGAATCTGGATCAAAATAGGCTGAGATAATAAATCCTCCCCTAGATGGAATGGATTCACTTAGATATGCTTTTAATAGTGATGTTGCTTTTGCCATAATTATTAATCCTTTAGGTTGTGATTATGCATAAAACTACCCCCATAAGGGTTCACATCTTTTCATGAGGACTGAGTTTAAGAGCATATTGATTTCAATATTAGAAATTGTTCATGGGTATTTATACCCTTTGAATATGGACAAATCCCATGAAACTACGTCCTTCTAAAGGTGTTGAAATTTGAATATGCTAAAACCGCCCTTGATTTATTTTCCTGCAAGTTAGTATATTTCATTACATTATAATAATATAATGTAATATTGTTATGAACCAGAAAAATAATTAGTATGCTATATTGACAATATCTGTTATGATTATAATGAATCGGTATGAAAAATCAACAAAAAATTATAAGAAATTATTGAATGTGTTTTGATGGATGTATATTAATGGAGATGAATCCTTATGCATCCTGATGAGTTCGGAGTAAGGATTAAACTCTTTTTATTAAACGTAAATTAAAGGAATACACTATGGCAAAACATTTTTTTGATAACGATACAAGGGTATTTGCACATAGAGGTGTGCCAATCGAATTTCCGGAAAATACTCTTCTCTCTTTTAAAAGGGCTGTAGAACTAGGGGTTGATGTGATTGAAACGGATATTCATTTTACTAAGGATAAGGGATTTATTGTTATTCATGATGAAAGTCTTGAAAGGTTAACAGAAGGTGTTGGAAATGTAAGGGATTATTCAATAAAAGAACTAAAGCAGTTTGATGCGGGATTTCGATTTACAAAAGATAATGGCAAAACCTATCCATTTAAGGGGAAAAATATAAAATTGCTATCCCTTGAAGAAATGCTGAATGAATTCCCTAATCAAAGATTTAATATTGACCTTAAGGAAAAAAATCAAGAACAGATCGGATATTATGCGGATATTATCAAAAGGCATAATGCACAGAATAGGGTGTTGACAGCATCAGAGCATAGCGTTAATTTGAAGGGCATTAGGAAATTGTTTCCAGATATGGCAACTTCCTTCAGCTTATGGGAAGCGTTGGGATTCTATACGCTGTATAAAACAGGATTCATGTTTCTCACTTCTCATTTTAATGGTGATGCCTTACAGATACCAGAGCATTTCGGGCCAATCAGGATTGTTACAAAATCATTCGTAAAACATGCTCATAATAAGGGAATCCAAGTGCATGTGTGGACTATAAATAATAGAGACGATATCATACGGTTGTTTAATCTGGGGGTTGATGGAATAATCTCAGATGATCCAATTCTATTAAAACAAATAGCAAATGATAATTGATCTATAGCGTATTTGCGATAAAGATTATGAATCAAACATCATCTTCACAATCCTGATCAATAAAAATAGATAAAGAAGTTACATGCTACTTTCACTTAATGTTGATTATTATCTAAAAATGCTTGAAATGGGAGATAATATGCTATAACATTATTATCGCTAGTAATTTTAGTATGAAAATATATTTACCTCTTTATCTTATAGATATTTAGGGTTATCCTGTCGTGTTATGTGAGTTTCTAAATTACTCTAAAAAATAATATTTATTCAGGTATTTATTAAATGCCTTTTTTTGTTGTAATTATTGATGAAATCATTCGCTGCGTTTGAGGGGGGGCATAGGGGTTGTCATGAATTCATTCCTACGAATGAGTATTAAGTGATTATAGCTCTTAGTCTTGTAGTTGGTTAGTTCCTTTGTCATATATAAAAAGATATAATCGATTATAAGACATAGCGAAATGTTTAATAAATTAGGTTGATCCATATGAGTATATCTAAAGTAGAAAATGATAAGACCGGCATAATTGAGAAAGGCGATAACGAGGAAGATTTAGAGTCATTAGTTGATGAGAACGTAATTCAACTTGTTACATTTTTATTGTTAGATGAAATAGAATATGGAATTGATATACTTTCAGTACATGAGATATTGAAAATAGCAGATATCACAAGACTACCGAATGTTCCATCCTTTATTAGAGGGGTTATTAATTTAAGGGGTCATGTGATCCCTGTTGTTGATGTGCGGGAGCGATTTGGCTTTGAGAAGGGTGAGATTACAGACTCAACGAGAATAATTGTAGTTGAGACAAATGATAAACTTGTGGGTCTCATTGTAGATGTAGTTCTTCATGTGGTAAGACTTCCGCAAAATAATGTTGATCAGCCTAATGAACTAATTGAGGGCGTTTCGGAGGAGTTTATCAGTGGAGTTGGAAGGGTTGAAGATAGATTGATTGTAATCTTGAGTTTAGATAATATGCTATTCGAGGAATCGAAGCCAAGAGAGGATCAATGATGATTACATATAACGATGAAAGGATGATAAGTGACAAACAATGACATTTAGCATTGGTGAATATCAGGAATTATTTTTGGAAGAGGCAGATGAACAGCTTCAGGAGCTAAATCAAAATCTTTTAGAACTCGAAAAAAATCCTAATAATAGTGATACTATTAATAACATATTTAGAACAGCCCATTCTCTAAAAAGCTCCGCAGCTTTCGTAGGTTTGTGTGATCTTAGCGATCTTGCACATAAAATGGAAAACCTCCTGCAGGGCATTCGGGATGGGACAATGAAGATTCGTCCTGATATTGTTGACGTTTTATTTAAGTGTTTTGATGTTATAAACTCAATAATCTCTTCAGTTGCTGCTGGTGAAGAACCTAATCAGAACTTGAAGGAGATTATGGATCGGATTCAAGAGGTTGCTGAAGGGACCGGGGATACTACCTATGAAAGGCGAGAAGTAATATCAGAAAAAAAGGAGGAACTCGAAACTAATTTAACTCCTGATGAGAGAAAGCTTATACATAAAGGATTGAGGTCTGGGAGATCATGCTCTGAGATAGCAATCTATATAAATCCCTCCGCTCCAATGAAATGGGTAAAATCACAACTCATTATAAATAATCTACAACAGATTAGCGATATAATGAAGACTATGCCTTCAGAGGACGAATTAAATGATGAATGGAACAATAATGTCTTTAGGGTTATTCTGTTAACTGATCAATCTGTAGAAGAGTTGAGAAGGGCATGTGAACTGGATCTTATAAGCCGGATTGATATGAGGAAGATTAGTCTTATAAAAAAGAATGAAAAGATGGCATTAAGATTTCATGGGAATGAAACACTTGTTGAGGAGACTGAAAAAGGGGAAGGTGAGGATTCTTTAGATCCTCTTGGAGAGGATAAGACGAATATTGGCAAAGAAGAGATTATTGATGAAGAAGATGAAAAAATTGAACAAACTGCTAAGACTGGGGATAAAAGGGTGCCCGGGATAAAAATAGTGAAGGTTTCGGTAGATAAACTAGATATGCTGTTAAATAATGTAGGTGAACTTGTAATATCAAATTCCGGATTTCATAAACTTTATGAGGAGATGAAGGATGTTCAAATAAGTAAGACGCTCATAAGTGAGTTTAAGAATCGAATGGATCAGATGTCCCGAATTGCAAAGGACCTTCAGAGCGGAATAATGAAAACTCGTATGCTCCCTATTGGTCAAATTTTCGTTAGGTTTAAGCGATTGGTTAGAGATCTTTCAAAGGAGTTTAATAAATTGGTAAAGTTGGATCTTAAGGGAGAGGATACAGAGCTAGACAAAAAGGTGATTGATGCAATTGGTGAACCCCTGATGCATTTAATGAGAAATGCGATTGATCATGGAGTGGAATCGCCAGAGGAAAGGAGAAAATTGGGAAAATCAGAAGAGGCTACAATAACCCTTAGTGCTTACCAGCGAGGAAATCAGATTATAGTTGAGGTAAGTGATGACGGACGGGGTTTAAATATAGAGAAGATCAAGAGCAAGGCTTTAGAGAAAGGAATTACAACCAATGAGATTTTGGCTAACATGGATAATGATGATATCTATGATTTTATTTTTTCTCCAGGTTTTTCCACTTCTGATGTTGTCACTGATATATCAGGCCGTGGAGTAGGCATGAATGTTGTGCGAGAGATCGTTAATGAATTGAGTGGAAATGTTAGAATTGAAACTGAGGTTGGAATGGGGACAAAATTTATTCTTACCTTTCCACTAACGCTCGCCATTACACCTGCAATTATGGTTACAGTAAAAGATGAGGTGTACGCTATTCCCTTGCCCGATGTAGTTGAAACAATAAAAATATTTTATTCAGATATTACTACAATTGAGGGATATGAGGTAATAAATCTCCGAGGTGAAATATTATCATTAATAAGGCTTAGTGACTTTGTTGGGATAGAGAGGGATCTTGATACTGATAAGAGGATTTCTGTTGTTGTTGTTGGATATGGTAATCGAAAAATTGGAGTGATTGTTGATTCCTTAGAAGGAAAGCAGGAAATTGTTATCAAATCAATTGAAGAGAATTATACCTATATTGAGGGCCTTTCGGGTGTTTCAATTCTTGGAGACGGGAGCATATGCTTAATCCTTGATGTCCAATCTATGATAAGCAATGTTATTTCTAATGAGGAGAGGTTGTCCAAGCAGAGAGTAATTGAGAAGGAGGATTTTGAAGTTGAACAAGTTTTAGAAATTCCTAAGGTAGAAGGTGATGGGGATTTGGATAAGGGACTTGTTGGATCGGAAAAAATAGAAGATGAGAGGGTGATGCTCTTTGATTCCCAGACAATAGGGGAAGAGAAGACTGGCTCTGATCAAAGAGATATTGGAATTGTTGAAGAACAAGAAAGCGATCCTGAGGAGAAAACGGAAGATGCTTTATCTGAGAAAGAGAGAATGCCAACAATCAGGGAGGAGGGTGAGTTAGAAATTCATAAGTCTCAGGTTATTGAGGATGGTGATGGAGCCTTAGATGATTCCATAGTTATTGAGGTCGAGGATGAAGATATTCAGAAAAGGGTACAAGAGGCATTGATCGATTTTAAGGAGGAGTTGCAGACAAATATTGAGCGTACTTTGGATGATGATAGATTGAATGAAGATATAATGAATTCGCTTCAGATAGATAAAAGGGATATACAGAAAATTCAAATAGTCGCAAATATTGGTATAACAAATGCGGCTGAATCACTCTCCAGTATACTAAATAAAAAAATTGCCCTTTCGATTCCGGAAGTGAAAATTATTCCGTTGAATAATATGCCCTCAATAATTGGTGAGATTGATAGCGTCTATATTGGTGTTTATTTCATTCTTGTTGGAGACATTAAAGGGGCTATACTTTTTCTTTTGAGTGAAGATATTGGGTTTGAGTTAATTGATATGCTCTATGGCACTGAAAGTGGTAAAACCAAAGAATTGGATGAGGATGGAGGATCAGCATTAAAGGAGTTAACTAATATAGTTGGATGTTCAATATTAAATGTATTATCTGACAAAACAGGATTAGCGATTAGACCATCCGTTCCTAGTGTGGTACATGATTTTATTCAATCTACAATGAATTCAATACTTGTGGAGAATAAGATATCAGGAGATTATTCATTGTTGATGGATACGGAATTTTATTTTGATGATGATGACAGTGTTTTAGGCAAGATGTTAGTGTTCATGGATACAGAAGCTCTGAAAAAGATTATTGAAGATATGAGGTAACAATGCCTAATAAAATCAAGGTGCTTGTTGTTGAAGATTCCCCGCTTGTAAGAAAGATAATCAGTGATATTCTGGAAAGTGATCCGGATATAGAGGTTGTAGGCACTGTCAATAATGGGAAAACTGCTATCTATAGGAATAATGAACTCAATCCAGATGTTATAACGATGGATATTGAGATGCCTATTATGGATGGGCTTGAGTCTTTGCGTAACATTATCAGGACAAATCCAAAACCTGTTATCATGATGAGCGTTTTAACCCAGCATGGCGCGGAAGCAACCTTTAAAGCCCTTGAGTATGGGGCTGTGGATTTTATTCCTAAGCCATCTAGTAATGTTTCATTGTCTACTAGAGAAATATCTAATCTTTTAATAGAAAAAGTAAAATCTGTTTATGGATGTAAGGTTACAGTTCCTCATGAAGAGGTCAAGTCGATAAGTGAAGGGGATAGGAAGGGTAAGAATGTTAAGTTAAGGGAAGAGTCTATCAAGGATGACACAAAGAAGATAGTTGGAATAGGCACTTCAACAGGCGGTCCTGCTGCATTGTTGAAGATATTCAAAGATATCCCCAATGGATTTCCATCGCCAGTATTAGTTGTGCAGCATATGCCCGAGGGGTTTACAAATGCCTTTGCTGAAAGACTAAATAAGAGTTCGTCGCTTAACGTGAAAGAAGCTGAAGATGGTGACAAAATACTACCTGCTTCTGGTTATATAGCTCCGGGACACTCACACATGGTGCTTGAGAATCACAGAAGTGGAAATATAATAAGGCTTTATAAAGGTGAGAAGATATCGGGCCATATGCCATCAATTGATGTTCTCTTTAATTCAATGGCTGAAACATGTGAAAGCAATGCTTTATGTGTTATTATGACAGGAATGGGTAGGGATGGAGCGGATGGTATTTCACACGTTAAAGAAAAGGGTGGCTATACTATTGCTCAGGATGAAAAGACTTCGGTTGTTTATGGTATGAATAGGGTTGCTGTTCAGATGGGATCGATTGATGAAGTCGTTTCTTTATCAGAAATACCTAAAAAAATAGTTGAACAACTGTAAACCATGTGATATCTTTATTTACTGGTGAAGATTGAGCATTTTGATTTCAAATAGAATAGATCTAAGTTTTTGATCTGATTGTAAGGGTTGGAAGGATTAACGACTATATATATACATTTAAAGAAAGTCTTTAATTTATTTTAGGTGTCATAATTATTTTAATGAACGTGATGCAATTAAGGCGTATGATTTTACTGCATCAGAGTAATACATGTATGTATAAACTAAGATTCATGTGACTTGTATCTGAGAATGCATATAATTTTTTATGGAGATAGGTTATGGCAAAAATATTAATTGTAGATGACGCTAAGTTCATGAGAACTCTTGTAAAAGATGCACTTGTACCCAAAGGGCATGAAATAGTAGGAGAGGCTGAAAATGGGAATGAAGCAGTGTCGCTCTATAAGAGGATAAAACCAGATTTGGTTACCATGGACATTACAATGCGGGAGAAGGATGGCATAGAAGCTGCTGAGGATATTTTAACCATGGACCCCTCGGCGAAGATAATAATGGTAACAGCTCTTGGTCAGGAGAATCTTTTGACTAAGGCCATTAAGCTTGGAGTAAAGGATTTTGTTGTAAAACCATTCCCTCCGGAAAGACTTCAAAAAGCTGCTGAAAAGGCTCTCTCTTGATAAAAGTGAAAATAGAGTAACATTATCGAATAAAGTAAATAAAGAAGGATAGATATTTGAATAGAAGCAAGGCATTCTGATTTGTTGGAGAAAACTAATGAAGATGAGAGCCTTTAATAATTAGACATGTATTTTCAACTCAGCTTTTATCCAGTATTCCACGAGCTATCCTTACCCTACATAGCGAAGAATATTATTAAGTACAATCCTATCCTATCATATGGGGATTTCGAGAAATTATATAGGCAGATTTTTTAGGGTTTACACTATTAAGTTAAACGCTATTGTTGTATCTTGATAAAAAGATAAAAATTAGTTATAGACTTTATAATATCATTGATTCAATAAAGGAATATGCAAAGAGTATTAGACAAAAATTTGAATGATCAGGATACCAATAAATATATTTTGCACATAGATAATTTTGAAGGACCTCTTGATCTTCTGTGGAGTTTAATTAGAAAAGCCAAGATCGATATAACTCAGATATACATCTCCCAGATAACTGATCAATATTTGGATTATTTGCGTTTGATGAAAGAGATGGATATGCAGATAGCCTCTGAATTCATTTTAATGGCCTCAGAGTTGCTTTATTTTAAATCAAAGTCGCTTTTGCCTGGCGAAGAGATCGAAGATGAGTTTTTTACTCTTCCTATTGATCATGAGCTAATACAGAAATTGTTGGAATACAGGAAATTTCAACTAGCTTCTGTAAATCTTTTAGAGAATATTGAGAGACAAGCTGATTTTTTTACAAGAGACACGATTCATACTGAAATAGTGAATGAGGAGGAATTTGTTGAGGTTTCCGTTATTGATCTTATGAATGCCTTTGTGAAATTGCTGAATACAGATGGAGAAGATGATAATGATGAAATTATTTTAGACGAGATTCATGTTAGTGATATTATCATTCATATTTTGAATCTATTAAGGGTGAAGGATCAAATTATATTTACTGACATATTCTCTAATAACTCCCACAGAGTAGAGATTATTGCATCTTTTTTGGCTATATTAGAAATGAATAAAATGAGCAAAATAAGATTGATGCAGAGTGTGGTTTTTGGGAATATATGGATATTTCGAGTTGATAATGTTTCTTATCAATAAATGAAAATAATATGAGGAAAAAGTTTTTTTCTTCTATGATATAATTAAATTGTTCTGCTCAATGAAATTATTCAGATCATATAATGAATAAGGGCTTTAATAAATAAGTATATTTACCAGATCGATATTTTGACAAAGGGAATGAGAGAAATGGAAAGGATAAATGATGGAGCAACTTCCATCGTAATTGCCGATAATTCAATAGATGATTGTAATGTTATTGAGCTAAGAGATGTTCAATCAAGGAAAGGCAGAGACGTTGATGATGATTGTACTGATCGAAAGTGTGAAAGGAGAAGGGAGAAAAGGGGTCTAATCGAGGCATTACTATTTATATCGAGTGATCCATTAACAGTGCCTTTTTTTGTTAGAAATATAGGCCTTGATTCTAAAAGCATAAAGGAGATATTAAAATCATTGGTTGAAGAATATGAAGAAAGGGATGGTGGAATAAAACTAGCTGAAATATCTGGTGGATTCCAGTTTGTAACTGATAGAAAATATGCAGATGAAATAAGGGAGGTAATGGGACTAAAGAAAAAGATGAGCCTCTCAAAGGGTATGCTTGAGACCCTTGCCATAATAGCCTATAAACAACCTATAGTATTGGCTGATATTGATGAATTGAGGGGTGTATCCTCCAGGATTATGATAGCTAAATTAATAGAAAAAAGATTGATAAAACCAGCTGGGCGTAAAAATCTGCCTGGAAGACCGCTAATATATTCCACCACTGATGATTTTTTAAGGCTTCTAGGTTTAAATGATCTTACTGACTTGCCTAAGTTGTCAGAAATAAAGGAATTATCTTTGGAATTTGAAGATGAGGGATAGCACATGAATAAAAGCATAGAGGATCTTGATAAGGAGATTATTGCCTTATTCTCAGAAAGAACGAGATTGTATATTGAAGTGAAAAAAAAGCATTTGCATGATTCTGGGTGTGCTTTTTCCGCAGAAGATATCGCTATAACCTCAAGGTTGATTGAGACATATAACAAAGGGCCTGTCACCAATGCTATTCTCAAAAAAATGTATAAAGAATTGATTTCCTGTTCTCAATCATTAGTACAACCAATAAAGGTAGCCTATCTTGGGCCTGTTGGCACATTTTGTCATATTGCCCTTGTAGAAATATTTGGTGAGTCAATTATATCAGTGTCACAAAACACCATCTCTGATGTTTTTCATGAGGTTGAGATGGGAAGAGTATCCTTTGGTGTTGTGCCTGTTGAAAATAGTACAGAGGGAGCTGTAACCTATACCCTTGATGAGCTTTTAGATACAGATCTTAAGATAGTATCTGAAAAATTTTTGAGAATCTCCTATAGCTTGCTCTCCTTATGCGAGGAGCTTAAAGGTGTAAAGAAACTCTATTCTCACCCTCAACCCATTGCTCAGTGTAAGGGTTGGATTAGAAGGAATCTTCCAAATGCTGAGATTCATTATATTGATTCAACGGCTCAAGCAGCTGAAATTGCGACTTGGGATAAGTATTCAGCTGCAATCGCATCTGAGACTTCCGCTGTTATCTATTCCTTAAGGACTTTGGCTACTAATATTGAGGATTCAAGGCATAATTATACAAGGTTTCTTGTCATTGGTCAGATGGACAATCCACCAACTGGTAGGGATAAAACTTCCATCGTTTGTGCTCTGAAAGGGAAGGATAAATCTGGAACTCTATATAGTTTATTAAAGCCATTCAGTGATGCTGGTGTAAACATGACAAAAATTGAATCTAGGCCAAATAAGAAAAAGAAATGGGAATATAATTTTTTCATTGACTTCAATGGTCACCAGGATGATAGAGTCGTTAAAATTGCTCTTGATGAGATGCGTGAGGAAACGCAATTTTTAAAGATTCTTGGTTCCTATCCAGCAGAATGAAGAATTATTTAGGTGTGAGATATCAGGAAGGATTTAATCGTTGTTGAGGATGAAAAATGCTCATTGTGTTGAAGCCGGGTATAAGCCAGGAAGAGGTTGATCATATTGTTGAAAAAATAAAATCATTGAATATACAACCGCATGTTTCTCGCGGTGAACATAGAACAATTATTACCACCATTGGCGATGAGGATGTTATAAGAGAGCAACCTCTTGAGGCTCTTGCCGGTGTGGAATCTGTCAAACCTATTCTACGACCCTTTAAGTTGGTTAGCAAAGAGACTCATCCAGAAAGAACTGTAATTGATATTGGTGGTGTTGAAATCGGTGGAAAGAGGATTGTTGTCATTGCTGGTCCCTGTTCTGTTGAGGGAGAAAAAGAGGTTGTTGATCATGCAAAGATGGTTAAGCGGGCAGGCGCAGACCTCTTTAGGGCTGGGGCATTCAAGCCCAGAACCTCGCCCTATTCATTCCAGGGTTTCGGAGGGGATGGGCTTAAGTTCCTTGCTGAAGCGAGGGCGGTTACAGGTTTAGGTATAGTAACTGAGGTTATGGATCCTAGAGATGTTTCTCTAGTAGCAGAGTATGCTGACATTCTGCAAGTGGGGACGAGAAATATGCAGAATTATAATCTCCTTAAAGAGGTAGGAAAGATAAATAAGCCTGTATTGCTCAAAAGAGGGATGAACGCAACCATAACAGAGTTTTTAATGTCTGCTGAGTATATATTATCGCAGGGTAATAAGGAGGTAATGCTCTGTCCACGCGGCATCAGGACCTTTGAGGATATAACACGAAATACCCTTGATGTTGGGGCGGTGCCTGTAGTCAAGGATATGAGTCATTTGCCAATAATCTGTGATCCAAGCCATGCCATGGGATTGAAGGATTATGTGCCCGCTGCAGCAATGGCCTATATAGCCGCAGGGGCTGATGGTATAATGGTAGAGGCTCATCCTAATCCAGAGGATGCGTTGTCCGATGGACAGCAAACCATAGATTTTAATACCCTTGAAGGCTTGATATCGAAACTACATAAATTATCAGGAGTCATTGGGCGAGAGGTGTACTGATGATGAAAATGGATTATGACGATAGATAGTAGAATAGTAATTGCCTTGGATGGCCCTGCAGGTGCAGGAAAGAGTAGCGTCTCCAGGGAGGTTGCAAGGAGGCTGGGATTAAAATACATCGATTCAGGAGCGATTTATAGGACGATTACACTATTTCTATTGAGAAAATATGATAAAATTGAAGTTGGCAGAGATTACCTTAACAGCTTAAAAGAATTATCAATTAGCCAAACCTTCAATAATGATGGAACCTCATCAACCTTTCTAAATGGGGTGGACGTTTCTGGAGATATAAGGGATGAAATAATAATTAATAACATTGGAATTGTCTCAGATGATATAAGGATTAGAGGTTATGTTAATGATCTTTTAAGAGAATGGTCAATGGGTGATTCAATAATAATGGAGGGAAGGGACATTGGAACCGTGGTTTTCCCTAAAGCAGATGTAAAGATCTATCTTGACGCATCTGTAGATGTGAGGGCATGTCGAAGAACTGAAGAGTTTAAAGGAAAGGGAAAAACAGTTGACGCGGAGGATATTAAAAACCAGATTGTGCTGAGAGATGCTGAGGATTCAGGGAGACCCTTCGGATCGTTGATGAAGGCTGATGATTCATTTTATCTCGATACATCTAATATGAACAAGGAGGAGGTAATTCAGAGAATTATCGCAATAATCTCCTCATAGATGTTTTGTTTTGCTTGAGAGCAAGCAGTTATGTAGATTCATCCAAAATATGAGTTAAGATGATAATGTGTTTTCAGGATGAAAAAATCCGAAATGAATATAGAGTGATAGGTTATGGAAGAGTTAAATGAGAATTCAGAAGAAAGCATAGACATGCAAGAGGTTACTGATACAGCCTTTGGTGTGGTTCCCTTAGGGAAGGTAATTCAGGGAGAGGTTGTTACAGTTGACGATGAATTTGTCTATGTGAATGTTGGTACAAAATCTGACGGTAGGGTGAGTATAGATGAATTTGATATAAATCCTGAAATAGGCAGTGTTGTTGAAGTGATGCTCGTCAATAGGAGAATGATTGATGGAATGTATGTCTTTTCAAAACGGATAGCTGAAGAAGAGAAGAGATGGCTTAAGTTTATAGAAACTCATAAGGATAAATCTGAAAATATATTAGGCACAATAAAAAATTCTGTTAACAAGGGTATTCTGGTTGACTGTGGTGGGGTGAATGCTTTTTTACCATTTTCTCATACAGCAAATATCAGAGTAGGCAAAACAAATGTAGACAATGCTCCTATTTGGTTTAAGATTAAGGGTATTGATGAGGAGAGGAAGACTGTTATAATTTCAAGAAAGGAATATCTTGAAGAGGAAAGAGAGAGGCAGTGGAATAATTTTGTCTCAAAATACAGTCTTGGGGATAGGGTGATGGGAAGGGTCGCAAGATTTGTCGAGTCAGGTGCAATCATAGATATAGAGGGTTTAAAGGCATATGTGAATAAAAATGATATGTCATGGAGAAAGGTCTTTAAGCAAAAAAAAATATTAACCATTGGAGAGGAGAGAGAATTCGTATTATTAAATTATAACAGAGAAGAGGGTAAGATATCACTAGGAATAAAACAGCTTATAGAGGATCCATGGCTTCGAATAGATGAGAAGTATCATGTTGATGATGTTGTATCGGGTAGGGTAGTCACATTAACTGATTCTGGGGTTTATATTGAAATTGAAGAGGGAATTGAAGGATTTTTAAATTCATACAATATATCCTGGACTAAGAGGAATGTTAATTCAAGAGATGTCTTCCATAAGGGTGAGCTTATAGATGTAAAGGTCCTTGATATCAACAAGGAGGAAGGAAGAATATCATTGGGCTATAAGCAGCTTCATCCAAATCCATGGGATACCATCGAGGAAAGTTTTGGAATTGATTCTGTTCATCGTAGAAAAATTAAAAAAATTGTGAGTTTTGGAATGTTCGTTGAATTGATGGAGGGTATAGATGGCTTGATTCACATCTCCGATGTCAGTTGGGATGGAAACTCCCAGAACTCGCTAGGATCCTATAAAATTGGAAATGAGGTTGAATTTAAGATTCTAGATATTAAATCGGAAGATATGAAGATATCCTGTGGCATTAAGCAGCTTACAAAGTCTCCCTGGGAGGTTATAAAAGAAAAATATCCTGCTGGAAGTGTTGTCGCAGGGATTATTTCTGGGATTGTTCCCTTTGGTTTATTTATTAAAATAAATGATGATGTTGAGGGATTGGTTCATATTTCTGAGGTTAGTCATAGGAGAGTAGATAATTTAGCAGAGCAATACAAGATTAGTCAACAGGTTAGCGCAATTATTCTTGGAATTGATGTCGAGAAGAAAAGACTTTCTTTGAGCATAAAGGAATATAATCAAATTATGGAAGAGGATGAGGTTAATAAAATATTAAGTGATACTAGTCCCAAAAGAGTCACTATTGGGGATATTATTAAAATGAAGAATGAGGTATAGGATACAATTGGATAAAAGTGGTATACAAATAAATAGGAATATTATTGAAAGATCCTTGATGATTATTAAGGAATATATTAAGCGAAATAAGAAAATTATTCTATATACTTTATCAATAGGGGTGTTAATTGTAATAATCATTATTACAGGAGTGGTATACTATAGGAGTGAAGAGAATAGGGAAATTGTTGAATTTGAAAAAATTATCGAGGAGTACAGAAATTCATATTCTAACGAAAAGAGTATTGATGAGAGTATTGAAATTCAGAGATTTCAGGAGACAATTGATAAACTCAAAAAACTGATTGATTCATCCTATTGGGGGTATGTTAATGAAAATGGATATTATGTAATCGCGGATCTTTATGAATCTCAGAAAATGTTTAGGGATGCGAAGGAATATTTCTTGAAATTTGTAGAGGAATCCCCTTCGTCCTTTTTCGCTCCATTTGCGCTTAGAAAAGCTGGAAATGTATGTGAGCATTTGGGTGAACTTGAAGAAGCATTTCAAATATATCAAAGGTTGGAGAGGGAGTATTCCAATAGTATGATAGCTGATGGAATTTACTTTGATATGGGACGAATATATCAGAAGAAAGGGAATACTATTAAGGCGAGGGAGTATTACAATAGGTTAATCTCTCAATATCCTTTCTCTCTTTTTACAAATAAAGCAAAGAATAGATTATTTCTACTTGAATATCTTACAACAAAGGATAAATAGGCAAATCGAGAGTCTGGGTAAAATGTGAAGATAGATATCCCAGCTTCTAAAGTTGGAATAAAAACATTGGAGTTTAGTTGTGGCTGTACCAAAAAGAAGAAAATCAAAATCGAAATCAAGAATGAGAAGGTCTCATGATTCACTAGGTGTTAAAAATTTAAGGCCTTGCCCAAAATGTGGCGTTTACACCCTTCCTCATAGGGTTTGTTCAGAATGTGGTCATTATAAAGGGCAGTTGGTCATTGAGCCGAAAGTAAGATTAAAGGAAAAATAATAGGGGTTTCATTTTTATTTTATTAGTATGTTTTCGTTGATTTGTTTACTATAAAATTATTAAATGATTAATAACAAATAGAGAATTGGCAGATTATTTTTTCAGCTTTGTTTTTAGATATAATATTTGATAATCAAATATTATATCATGACATGAAATTAATAGACTTATATCGTTATAGATTTATTACGATAATAATTCTATAAAATTTTTTGTAAAGTGTGCCATATCTTTTCTTTTCCAATGTTAATATAAATATTCCCAACATAAGTATTTTCATTATAAGGAGGATAACAATCAAATGGCAGTTGATTTTGAAAAAGTAAAGATGATAATAGTTGATCAGCTTGGAATCGATGAATCTGAGATAACCCCCAATGCTTCTTTTGTAGATGATCTTGGAGCGGATTCTTTAGATACAGTCGAGCTAGTAATGGCTCTTGAGGAAGAGTTTGATATTGAGATACCGGATGAAGATGCGGAAAGCATCGTAACAGTAGATGATGTAGTTAAATACATTGAATCTAAATTGAAATAATTACGAACAATTAGTAAACGATAAAATCAATCTGTCTATCTATTGAGATAATTGATTTGATTAAAAGGATTTCGATTAGTAAAAGCGCAATTGGTGTAATTCCAAGGCTATAGTAATCACAATAATTGATAATGCCTTTGTAGGCTTTCTTAATACAATATTGCTTAACACATTTTGCTATATACGTCTTAAATTGGCTGGAGTCAGTATTATTGAAATAAATTATATACTGAAATCATGATAATTAGTAAATCTATATTAAATTGACAGACTGAATAACAATAACATATATATATGGAAAATAAAAAGGAAGGACGAAAACAGAGAAGAAAGAAGAGAGATAGACAATTAAATAAACTCCAGGATGTTATTAAGGTTAAGTTCAGAGATAAGAGTTTATTGAATAGAGCGCTAACTCATCGTTCCTATGTGAATGAAGCTGGATTTGATATGAAGGATAATGAGAAGCTGGAGTATTTAGGGGATTCGGTTTTAGCGCTAGTCGTCAATGAATATCTCTTTAAGCGGTATGAGGATTATTTAGAAGGCGATTTGGCCAAGATAAAGTCAGCGGTAGTCTCTGAAGCGACTCTAGCCAAGGTCGCATCAGAAGTTAAACTTGGATATTTTATACTAATCAGCAAAGGTGAGGAGAGGAGCGGAGGAAGGGATAGACCTTCAATTTTAGCTAATACTCTTGAGGCAATAATAGGCGCAATTTATCTTGATTCTGGTCTTAAGGAGAGTAAAAAATTTGTACTTGCTCTACTTAAAAGAGATATTGAAAGAATCGATAATTTATCATATTTAAGAGATCCCAAGACAACCTTACAGGAATTTGTTCAGAAGAGATATAAGGAGAGGCCTTCATACGTTGTGATAAAGGAGAATGGTCCGGATCATAAAAAGGAATTTACGGTTAAACTAGTGATTCATGGCAGAGATATGTCAATTGGAGTTGGAAGCAGCAAGGGTAAGGCGGAATTGGAAGCTGCAAAGAAGGTATTAGGAGAGCTTGAAGAAGGGATTATTTCTATTTAACTGAGGTTGATTGATGCATAAGAGCATGTATCTGATGATCACAATATAAATTATATGCCACTTATTTCCCATCCAAGAATCGAATATAATCGATTATATCTGAAATAATTTACTCAATATACAAAGAGATTATGAGTTACTTCTTAAAAACTTAGAGTATAATAAGCTATATTTAGTATTGTTATTAATCTCTTATAATATGTTTATACATAAAATTTTCAACTGTGACCAGAGTAATATCAAGAGTCTGTTTTAGTGAAGATAGAAATAAATTATTAATGAATTTTTTTCTTCAGCAATAGAAGATAAAGGAATATTATAATAAAATGAATGATAATAGAATTGTTCATGTTAAGACGAAGAGTAAATGTTATGATATTATAATAGGAGATTATATATTACCTCAAATTGAAATAAAGCGTGAGCTTTTGTCGAAGGAGAGATTCGCTTTGATAATTAGTTCAAAGGTATTTAATTTATATCAAGATTACATTGAGAATTCCCTTAAGAGATATGATAATTATGATATACTTCTAATGGAGGATGGTGAAGAGAATAAAAGTTATAAGAATTCTGAAAAATATTTATATCAACTTTTAGGGAAGGGATATAATAGGAAATCAGTTATAATTGGCATTGGGGGAGGGGCTGTTGGAGATTTTTCAGGATTTATAGCTGCTGTATATATGCGGGGCATACCAATTATACATGTTCCTACCACTCTGCTGGCAATGGTTGATGCAAGTATAGGGGGTAAGGTTGCTGTAAATATTTCCTCTGGGAAGAATATTATTGGAGCTTTTTATCAACCAGAGTTAGTGATTTCTGATGTTAGTTTTTTGAAGACACTACCAGAGAATGAGTTAAAAAATGGTTTAGTCGAGATATTGAAGCATGCGCTTCTTGGAGAAAGTAGATTGCTTTCTATCTTGCTTGAAAACGATTTGGATTCAATTAAAAGAATTGATTGTATTCAGGAGCTTGTATTTTTGTCTGCAGCATTTAAATCGGAAATAGTAGAGAAGGATGAAAGGGAGGGAAACCTACGAGCAATCTTAAACTTAGGTCATACTATTGGACATGCAATTGAGTCATTGATGGAGTACCGGGGGATATCTCATGGTGAAGCAGTGGCTATTGGATTGAATATTGAGATGAAGATATCTATAGATTATGGATGGCTTTCAAATGATGAAATAGAAGTAGTCAATAATATTATGGATCGGTATCGTCTGTTAGAAAAGAGATATAATCTATGTGCAGATGATATTGTAAGGCATATGAAGTATGATAAGAAGAATGAAGAAGGTAAGTTTAATTTTGTACTCTTAAAGGGATTAGGGAAACCGGTTTATAATCAAAATATTGAAGAGGATATTATTAGGAAAGTTATTGAGAAATTCTGAGTAAAATTTTAATAATCTTAACAGTGTTTACTTTACTCTTACTTTTATTTGAAAAGATAACAATATTTATCAATCCCTATTTGATATCCCGTTCAATGCTTTTTAAGCAATTATTTTATTCAATATCTGATGTTTCTGATTTTGCAAAAGATTGGAGGGTAAGCATGAGTATTGGTTTGTAACAATCCAAAATAGTTGGTTTTTCGATTTTTTTTATTGAAATTTTAATAATTATCATATAAAAAATATTCAGGCATAAGCAAGCTTATTATTCATTAGATAAAATCAATTCATAGCCATTTTGTTATAATGGGAGTATATAAATATGAGAAGACTACGAGTTGGGATTATAGGTGTGGGTCATATGGGGCAGTATCATGTTACTGTTGCAAACACTCTCAAGGGACAATTTATTCTATCTGGAATTTATGACACAAATGCAGAGAGGGCAAGGGAGATATCACAAAAATATGAGACAAAAAATTATGATAATATTATGGATATGATGAATGATGTGGATTCAGTCATAATAGCTGTTCCAACCTATCTTCATTATAAATATGCTTCCTTAGCTCTTGATAATGATGTTCATGTTCTCGTTGAAAAGCCTGTTACCGAGAATGTGGAGCAGGCGAAGGAGCTTGCAAATAATGCAAAGAGGAAGGGATTGATCTTTCAGGCTGGACATGTTGAAAGATTCAATGGAGCGGTGCAGGAACTTTATAAAATTGTAACTAATCCGTTGATTATTGAATCCAGACGTTTAACACCCTTTACTGAGAGGATTCGGGATGTTGGTGTTGTGCTTGATCTGATGATTCATGATATTGATATAGTAATGAATATTGTCAATTCCCCCTTAGTCTCGGTAAAGGCTACCGGTGGCTCTGTTTTTACTGCCTTTGAGGACTATGCTACTGCTCTTCTGCAGTTTGAGAATGGTTGTGTGGCCACTGTGACTGCTTCAAGGGTAACACAGCGTAAGGTAAGAACTTTAGCAGTAAGCCAGGAGAAATCATATATCTTTCTTGATTATGCTACTCAGGATATCCATATTCATAGACAATCATCCCAAGCATACCTGTTGACAAAGGAAGAGATTAAGTATAGTCAAGAATCATTTGTGGAAGAGCTTTTTGTTCATAAGGAGAATCCATTAAAGCAGGAATTAGAGCATTTTTATGACTCAATTAAAAAGAATGTTAATCCAATAAACTCTAATGAGGATGATATAAAAATTTTAGAATTAGCATTGGAGATAGAGGATATGGTTAGAAGTCAAATTCAGAGAGAGGAACTCATGGCTATGAATTAACATAAAGGGTGTTGATATTGAAAGATGGATTAAACTATTCAATAATGGATCAGGAAGGGAATAAGATTGTCAAACTAAATGGACACATTTCAAATGTTACAAAAGGGGAATTTGAACAACTATTATATGAGCTTATCCAAAAAAATAATGTAATAATTAATATGGAAGAAGTAAACATACTTACCTCCTCGGGATTAAATTCCTTGATAAATATATGTTCAGACGCTCGTAGTAGAAACAAAAGGGTTGTGCTTTTGAGATTACAGGATGACATAATAAAGATGATGAAGGTAATGGATGTTTGTGACCACTTTATTTTTGTCGAGAGTATTGAGGAGGGGCAGATGAAGATAAGACATTACACTTAAATGTAATTTATTTTGGTAAGTACAAGGGATGCTTATTATCAATTCACAGGGAAGAGTTGAATATCCGGTTTCCCATTATACATGTTTCTTGAAAAGATCACCTCTAAATTAAAATACCTCTTTATCAACTCACCATCAATAGCGTCTGGCCTTGTCTCCAATACAAGGTGGCCATCCTGAAGAATAATGATTCGGTCTACAGTCTGTATTATAAAATTAATGTCATTGGATGCAATTATCAGTATTTTATCGCCATCAATAACATATTTGGATATGGCCTTTTGAAGCAATGATATTGAGCGAATATCCAAATCACATGTGGGATTGTCAATAATAAGCGTAGCAGCATCTCTGATAAACGAGGAAGCAAGAAGAGTACGTTTAATAATACCATCTGAGAGTGTGCATATCTTTTTTTCTTTAAATCTGTCGAGTTCAAATAGATTCAGATACTCTTCCGTAAGTTGAAGATCGAGTTCGGTAAGGGGATTTAAGAATTTTTTAAATGGTTTTCGTGCTTCAAGAAGGGAATCATATAGAGTATATTCATCATTTGAGGGGATGCTATTCAAAAGGGATGATATCAGCAGTTGATGATGCCCTTTTGTTAAGGATAGTAAATTATTATTCTTAATAATTACATCTCCTTTATAATCCTTAATCACTCCGGCAAGGATTTGTAATAATGCTGTTTTACCAGCACCTGCCTCGCCAATAATACCAATCACATCGCCTTCATTAAATGATAGATTGATGTTTTGTAAAATCTCTGTCTTATTACGAGTTAAAGATAGATCTCTTATCTCAATCATTGAGCATACAGTTATGATGATTTATTCTATTTTCATGCTTATAGGGGAATTATTATTTAAAAATTAATGCTAATGAGAGAATTCAACAGTATCATTATATCTGCTTATTCTGTAATATGCAAGTCTTCTTCAGTATCAACCATTTCCTCTTTTGTCTTTACTTCATTATCATCTATTGTGTCTTCTTTATCTGTATCTATCTCATCATCGTTCACGATTTCCTTCTCATCCTTTTGGATCTCTTCGTCCTCTAAGATGATTTGATCTTTATCCTCGTCTACCTGAGCGTTGCTCTCATTCATAGTATTCTGTCTTATTATTCTGTTTTTTTCTTTTTCAATATTTAATGCAAGCTCCTTGAGAATCTGATCATTCTTAGCCCTATTGAAGTAGTCATCATAGTATGATAGACTCCATAAAATATCCCTGGCCTTGTCAATCATTTCACTTAGAGTATAAGCCTTACATAGGGTATACCTATCATCATTGGTCAAGTTTATCTTCTCAAAGTATTCTATTGACTTGTCATAACTTGAAAGGTTGTAATATGTCTTAGCAGAGATTAGAATAATATCGTAATCTTTGAAATTATCAGGAAGAAACTCAATGATTTCTGATGCTCTCGAATATCTTGCATTGTTAAAATAGTATTTAATAAGAATAATAAAGGCCTTATAGTACTTATTTGGTATTTCACTATTCGATGAATAGACCTTATTGAATAATCTATCAAAAAGTGCTATATATTTAGTATCTTGCTTTTTGTAGTATATACTTCCAATTTGAAAGATAATTTCAGCATTAACCGGATGAATCATCTCTGCTTTATTCAGGGTTTTTAAAGCATCATCATAATTAGCCTCCTTGATATATATTGCTGATAATAGCAATAGAGGCTCAATAGACTTCTTATCAAATTCAAGTATCTTCTCTATATCTACCTTTGCCTTATCATAATTTAAGGTATTATAATATGAGGTGCCTCTTTTTAATCGTAGGGCAAACTTGGCCTTTTTGTCAAGAAACCCATAGACTAGTGCTTTATCAAAGTGAGGTATTGAATTGGTGAAAAGTTGTCTATTAAAATAGATATTCCCCAATAAAAGGTGTATTTCTCCATAAAAGGGGATCTTTTCTGCTATTGACATAAGATAATTAATCGAATAATCGATTTTGCCTTCTTTATAATATTGTAATCCAATCTCAAACTTTGGGGCCATAAAAGAGGAGTCCAATTCTATTGCCTCAAAGAAGGCGCTTTTGGCTTCATCAATTTTAGTTTTTCTTTTTAGAATAATTCCCTGTTGATATAAGTCTATGGCATCTTGGTTATCAGTCCATAAAAGTTTGTTAATAAGCGACTCTACCTTTTTTTTAGCCCCATCATCCCCTGTTCTTTCCCATAGTTCCTGACAAAGCTGCACCATCTCCTTATAGGATCTGTCCTGCTCCTTGATTACAATCAGGTTCCAATATGCTAATTGAAGATATTTTTTAGATATCCTTTTGGTAATTGCTGCCCTGAAGTATTCTTCTGATTTTTTAAAGTTCCCCTCAACTTTTTCAATTTCACCCAAAAAATAATAGGCATTGCCGTTTTCGTATTTTTTAGCTGATTGAAGGAATTTTTCCTTTGCTATATCGTATTTTTTTTGAATATATAACTTACATCCCTCTTCAAAATATCCAGAATACAAGTGGTCAATTGATGTGATTAGGAATAGAATAATATAAGTTACTTGTAAAATTCTTATATTGGACATATTTATTTATAGGAGTAGAGACTATTTCAACCTTCTCTAAGAGAAATTTGAGAAATTCCTCTCATCGTTATGAAGAAGAGGGGAAGATTTATTACAATAGGTGATATCCACTCTACTATGTGCCAGTAAAATTAGGTTCCCTTTTTTCTAAAAAAGCCATAACCGCTTCTGCTGTGTCATTGCTATTCATGCAAATGTTCTGCATATATGCTTCGTACTCTAGGGAGTTGTATAGGTTTGTACCCAGACTGTTGTTTATAGCCTTCTTAGCTAAGGAAAGCGCTATTGGAGATCTTTTAGCCAGTTTTTGCGCAAATTTATTGGCTTCATCCATAAGTTTTTCATCAGGGACTAATTTACCTGCTATACCAATATCAAGGGCGGTTTTGGCATCGATTTTTTCTCCTGTAAGGATAAGCTCCTTTGCCTTGGCTGGACCAACCAATCTGGGAAGTCGAAATGTTCCACCGAGATCTGGTATCAGACCAAGATTGGTATACGCCATAGCAAACTTAGCGCTTTCGCCTGCAATTATAAAGTCGCTGGCCAATGCGATGTCGCATCCATTTCCCAGAGCATATCCCTTGACTGCGGCAATAACAGGTTTATAAATCTCTTCGAAGTTGAATATGCTCTGAAGTCTTTTCATGCCGGCTCTAAAATCCCCCATACTTTGATCTTTCATGCTTGCTGCATAACTAAGATCTAGTCCGGAACAGAATGAATCCCCAGCTCCAGTAATAATTAATACCCTGATCGATGAATCTGACTTTACATCATCAATGGCGATACCAAATTCTTCATAGGTTTTGCCATCGAGCGCATTTTTAAAATTGGGTCTGTTAATTGTAAGAATAGCAATTTGATCCTCTTTTGTTAATATGATATTTTCCATAAAAATGCCTCCTTTTTGACAATCTATTATCAGGAGTATATAAAAAGTCAAGGCTAATCATAGTTTTACAAATGCTCTTGGTTCTCAAAAAAGGGCAGAATAAGATTTTAAGAATATAAAAATTATAGTTGATTGAACCGAAGAGGTTTTTTTTATATTTACCATTATATATTAACCGAGATTTTGTTATAAATTAAGTCTATGGTCATCTTTTATTTGCATTTATTTTGAATATTCCGTAATAGTGATCACCAAAGGGACTAAGGGTATTCTACTTATCATAATTATTGAGGAGCATAGGGATGAAATTATTCTCAAATCTGAATCTTGTGTTGCTAATTGCTATATATTCCTTTTCTGATAAAGCATATTCTCTATCTTCCGAGGATTCAATATCTGATTATCTTGAATATAATCTTGGTTCAGGCAGGGATGCAAAATATATCAGAGGATGGTTTCGACCGATGAGCAGTGAGGAGATTCTATATTGGGGCTCAGGTATGAGGCTTCAACTCATTCATGATAAGGGACCTATTGTTGATAATAGAGCGAGGTTCATTTCCAAACTCGGTTCTCATATATCTATCACCGGACTGAATTACCATAAAAGATATCGGATTTGGATAGAGTTTGTTATTTTTCATAATACTGATAATATATTTATACCAGCGTTGTTGAAAATAATAATAGATGGAAAACTCCTAAGAACACTAAAATTTGGTAGTATTGCTGAGGATGAAAATCCATATATGATTGAAATCCCATTTGAACTGACCACAGATGGAAAGATTGATCTGCTTTTCAAAGAGCAATCCACATCTGGGGGATTTTTCGGTGTGTGGGATATAATTTTATCAGATAGGATCAAGCCTTTGAGGGAAATTATTAATTTTAAATTTGTAGAAGAGAAGGGTATAAAAGTCAGGGATCGAATAATTGAAAATAGGCCTGAACCTGTGAAGGATAAGAGGATAAGGATTATAAACTGATATGCACAAGAGAGGGTTAGGGTAAGAATTAGGGATTCTCGCAAAATAGGGTGAGATTAATGATAGCTGAAAATATACAAATATACTATGAAGACTAATAAATTTGAGATTTTCCCTTTAATTTTTATTTTATTCATAATTATATTATTATCCCCAATTAGTGGATATTCTCAATTAAAGACTGAGGGTGAAGATATTCAGGATGGAAAGGGTGTTTCCTTAGATAATGATAATGATGGGGTTGTATTTTCAGGAGCAGATGAGGGAGAGTATATCAATATGGCTGACTCTGGGGATGGTATTCTGAGACTATCGGGCAATATAAAGATGGATTTTGATGGAAAGGTTCTTTATTCACAAAATGTAGATTATAACAGAAATACTGGGGATGTAACCCTTACGGGCCGTGTAATTTATGATGATGGAGAGAACAGGTTGGAGGCGGAGAAGGCTGTTTACAATGTAAAAGATAGGGCAGGAGTGTTATATAACGTAAAGTCTGATAAAGAGCCAAGGATATTCAATAGCAGAATGGTTCGAATAGTGCTAAAAAGAACCTATATCACAGAGAATGTTAATATGACCTCCTGTGATCTGGTAAGACCACATTATCACTTCAGGGTAAAGAAGTTATGGATCTATAGCGGGGATAGATTGATCGCCTTCAATGCAATCTATAAGGTTGGTGATGTGCCAATGTTCTATTTTCCGGTTGTAGTTCAATCTGAAGAGGGATTTGGAATAATAACACAGTTTGGAAAGAGCAATAGAAGGGGGAAATTCGCACAAAACACTCTGAAGTATACAACTATAAAAAGTAATAGATGGAAGTTTAAGGCAGATGCTTATGAAAAACTCGGTCAATATGGTGGGGTGGAATATTGGCGGAACAGGGATGATTTAGATCTCTATCTTTATCTTGCTGGCTCAAAATATAAATATGTAAATGAAGACCTGGACAACATACCAACCCCAGAGGAAGGAAACGATAATTGGTTTAAATCAATGTTAAACTCTTATTATATTTTTAATAGACGTAAAAACTCCAATTCGTATTGTAAGCTGAATTTTGAATGGATGAATAATAATGAGTTTGAGAGGTTTTTTGATGATAGATATGAGCCATTGACTACTTTTGAGATGCTTTATCGTGTCCCAACGGATGAAATTAATGTTAGAAATAATCTCAATTGGCAATTGTCTATTGGTGATAGAGGGGATAGGCATTCTGTCTCACTCCTAATGCAGAGAGAATGGTTATGGGATGAGAGGGAGAGGGAAAAGGTAAAGCATTATGAAAGAAATGGGTATTATGTGCCTAATTATGATAGGTTACCCTTTATGAGTCTTAGTTATAACGGATCCTTTCACATATTCGGTGATAATGACAAATCAACCAATAATAAGCGGCAAGGACAGATTATTAACTGGAATATTTTTCTTTTTGGAGAATCGCTGGAGGAGTATCGAGAGGGACATTATTATAGCAATATATACAAATCATCGGGATATTATAATATTAATACAGTATTCCCGTTATTAACATTTGTAACGTATACCCCAGAATTTAGATTAGGTTATAATGGAGAATGGGTGCGGGGTGGTACTTTTAACGATAATGATGATGATAGAGAAGCCCGTGAAATAACCGCTGATAAGAATTCATATCAGTATATTGAGGCTTCTAATACTTTGAGATTTGGTTTAACCAATTATTATCTACAGGTTGCTCACCGTTACAGAAGGTCTTTCCTCGAAAGGGAAGTAATAGAACCCTTTATTCATGAAAAGTTGAATTATTTTGAAGGGGGTGTGTATCTTTACCCTTTTGATGGAGTAAATATGTCAATAACGACGAGTTATGAGGCTAGACGAAAGTGGCCATTTGAGGATGAGAGGTGGAGAAATATTATATTTGTGAATAATTTTTTTTTCGATATGTATAAATATCTTAATAAAGAGAAACATTCAGGGAGAGGTAGAGGATTATTCTATATGGGTTTAAATATTTTGAATAATTACTGCTATATTACAAAAGAAAGTAATTCTGGATATAATACCCTTGATCTCTCCTTTACTTGTGGCAACTTCTCTGTGCCTGGCATTAGATTGATTAGGGCCCTTGAGCTAGGTTATAGTTATTTTCATGATTTCAGGTTTCACTTCAGGGATATGATGTCCCTCAGATGGAAGTTGAATGCTGATATATCAAGATATTGGCGAGTAAACATTGAAGGGAATTCTCAGGCAGATAGAATTGATAGGTATTTTGATGATGATGTAACTCCTGAAATTAATGAGAATCTCTTCAATGATATGGAAGAATCACTCTATTTTTATGATACAGAGAGATCGGGAAATGTTGTTTTTTCCTTTAGGAATTTACGCATTGATGTTATACATGATTTGCATTGTTGGGAACTAGGATTTTACTTTCATATCAATAGAAAAATGGAAAATATTGGACCGGAGAATCGTGATAGGTTGATCTATTATGAGAGATCCTATTTCATTTCAATATCAATCAAATCATTTTCTGATATTGGACTACATAAGATGGAATTTCTACCACAGAAGACAACAAGGGATTATTAAGGATTAGGACGCATTACCATTGCCCGAAAAATAAAAAAAAAATTGCAATTATAATAGTTTTACTTGAAAATTCATCTCATTATAGGGATAATTTTTACCAATCGATCTTGTTTTCACTCCAGACTGATCCCTGTAAATGTTGGGATTGATATGGAGGTTTAACTTGTACTCATACTTCTTGAGAAGTGACTCGTTTTATATTACAAATTATTCAGGGTGGGTCTATGGTAAATGAATTTGAAAAAGATTATAATGATGAAGTTTATAGCGATGAGTATTATGAGCAAACTTTTGGGGAAGATGAGTTGATTGATGAAGATGAGGAGGAAAAGGAGGGGGAGGAAGAGGAGAATGTTGAGAGCGCTAGCACATTTGAAAAGGGAATTGAAGCGAGTTTCGCTTGCGAAGAGTGTGATTATAGATGGGAGGATATCTTTAAAAAGGATGAATGGGATATGGAAGATATTGGACAGGATACAATATGTCCCATGTGTGGTTCCACTAATATAACTCAAATATGAGTAAAAGGTCTATTCGGATAAAAGGGGCGCGAGAGCATAACCTAAAAAATATTTCAATTGATATTCCAAGAGACCAGCTAATTGTCATTACCGGCCTCTCTGGTTCAGGGAAATCCTCATTAGCCTTTGATACTATTTATGCTGAAGGCCAACGTAGATATGTTGAGTCTCTTTCAGCCTATGCAAGACAGTTTATTGGACTTATGGAAAAGCCGGATGTTGATTTTATTGACGGCTTATCACCTGCAATTTCAATTGAACAGAAAACAACTCATCGAAATCCCAGGTCAACCGTAGGGACGGTTACAGAAATCTACGATTATCTTAGGTTGTTATACGCAAGAATTGGCATACCCTATTGCTACAAATGTGGTAGGAAGATTTCATCCCAATCTATTGATCAAATTGTAGAAGCCCTTTTAATCCTTGCAATTGGTACAAAGATGCAAATATTAGCACCTGTTGTAAGGGGAAGGAAGGGAGAGCATGAGGAGATTCTCTCTTCAGCAAGGAAGAATGGCTTTGTGAGGGTGAGGATAAACGGTGAAATACACAACCTGGACAATGGGATAAGATTAAATAAGAATCAGAAGCACAATATTGAGATTGTTGTCGATAGAATAGTATTGAAAGAAGGCATAAGATCTAGACTTTCAGATTCTATTGAAACAGCATTGGAGATAACCGGCGGATTGGTTGTGATTGTTACTGATGAAGAAGAGAGACTATTTTCCACTGAACTCTCCTGTCCGGATTGTGGTGTATCCATACAAGAACTCTCCCCGAGGATGTTTTCCTTTAACAGCCCTTATGGAGCATGTGAGAAGTGTGATGGATTAGGGTATATTATGAGGTTCTCTCCTGATCTATTGATCTCTGATCCAGATAAATCATTATATGAAGGTGTGTTGGAGGTTTGGGGTAAAACAACGAGTTATTGGTATAAAGAGCAGATAGAGACATTAGAGAGAAATTTTGATTTTGACGCGCGTTGTCCATGGAGGGAACTACCCGAGAGAATAAAGGAGATAATACTTTACGGAACCGGGGGAGAAAATATAGATTATGATGTTAAGAGACATAATCTGGAGTATAGATTTTCAAGGCCCTTTGAGGGGGTGTTGCCGAATCTTGAGAGGCGATATATGGAAACCAAGTCAGAGGGGATGAGGGAATGGATGGAGGGTTTCATGTCCCAGCAGAGATGCAATCAGTGTAATGGCAAGAGGCTTAGGCATGAGTCTCTAGCTGTAAAGGTTACGGATAGATCAATTGATGATATTACCTCTCTTACCATAAAGGAAAGTTATGATTTTTTTAGTAATATTAAATTAAACAAGACTCAAGAGAAGATTTCACAGCAGGTTCTTAAAGAGATAATCATGAGGATAAAATTTCTTAAGGATGTTGGTATAGATTATTTAACACTGGCCAGACCAGCTGGCACCCTATCAGGTGGCGAGGCTCAGAGAATACGCCTTGCAACTCAGATCGGATCAAGTTTAATGGGGGTTATATATATACTCGATGAGCCTAGTATCGGACTTCATCAGAGGGATAACAGGAGATTGCTCAATACACTAAAATATTTGAGAGACCTGGGTAATACTGTCATTGTTGTGGAGCACGACGAAGAGACTATTAGAGCATCGGATTATGTTATTGATCTTGGTCCAGGAGCTGGTCTTAATGGCGGATATCTTGTAGCGAAGGGCACTCCTCTGGAGATTGCCAAGAAGGAGAAATCATTAACTGGCAAGTATCTTTCCAAAAGACTAACCATACCTATTCCTGAATGCAGGAGGGCGGCTAAGGGATTCATTGAGATCATTGGCGCAAGAGAGAATAATCTAAGAGGGATAAATGTAAAATTTCCTTTAGGGATATTCTCATGCATAACAGGGGTATCCGGATCAGGGAAATCTACCCTAATAATTGAGATCCTCTACAAGGCCCTATCCTCTCTTTTGATGAGAACGAAATGCCATCCAGGAGAGTTTGAGAGGATCCTTGGTATTGAGAAATTGGACAAGGTTATTGATATTGACCAGTCCCCAATAGGAAGAACACCGAGATCAAATCCTGCTACCTACACGGGACTTTTCACTCCAGTCAGGGAACTCTTCTCCAAACTCCCTGAAGCCAGCATTAGGGGATACAAGCCTGGAAGATTTTCTTTCAATGTGTCTGGGGGAAGATGCGAATCATGCCAAGGGGATGGCATGAAGAGGATTGAGATGCACTTTCTTTCAGATGTATATATAACCTGTGAGGTATGCAAGGGTAAAAGATATAATCACGAGACATTGGAGGTAAGATATAAGGGGAAAAATATTCATGAGATACTCGATATGACCGTTGAAGAGGCATTTGCCTTTTTTGAAAATATACCTCAGGTTCGTTTAAAGCTTGAGACATTAAATAGGGTTGGATTAGGATATATTAAACTTGGTCAATCAGCAACCACCCTTTCCGGTGGTGAGGCTCAAAGAGTAAAGCTTGCAACTGAACTCTCTAAAAGAGCCACTGGAAAGACATTATATATACTCGATGAGCCGACAACTGGCCTTCATTTTGCTGATATTCAGAAACTCTTGGAGGTCTTGAACTCCCTTGTTGACAAGGGTAACACGGTTATCGTTATTGAGCATAATCTCGATGTTATCAAGACTGCGGATTGGATTATTGATCTTGGACCTGAGGGCGGGGATGAGGGTGGTGAAGTAATTGCAGAGGGCACACCGGAAGATATAGCAAAGGAGAAGAGATCCTATACTGGACATTATATAAAAAGAGTGTTGAATAAGGGTTAATATTTGACGATTGTATGAGTGAGATCGCTTTTGTGATTTATTGAATAATTATGCTAAATAAACAAAATATTCCCATCTTAGTATTTTATTTTATATTATTTTTTTCCTTCGGAATATTTATTAATCCAGGATTCCCCCTATCAGATGATGCTATAAAGTTTGAGTCTGCTAAGAATCACTTCAAAAAGGGTATTGGCTATTTTAACCAGATGCAGTATCTTGCTGCTGTTGAATTTTTCAGAAAAGCCATATCTGAATATCCTGATTATTATACTGCAAGGGAGTATCTTGCGCGATCATACAAGTTGGCTGGTTTTGTAGAGGATGCGATACAGAAGTGGGAAATTCTTGCAAATGTAACCTCTAATCCTGTCACAATCCAGAATAAGATAAACACCCTGAAATATCGCGAGACAAAGGGTCATTATCCTATTGAGTCAGATTCATTTAATTATATATTTACTGATGAGTATATTTCCTCTTATTTGGGGAGGTATAAATTTTCTGATCCTGTTGATGTTGCAATCGACAGGGAGAGGAATTTGTATATCACCTCCTTCTCCTTAGGTAAGTTGGTTAAACTCGATTCCAATGGCGAGGGTATTTCTGTCTGTAGTCCTGGAACAGCGGGCAGGCTATTCGGGATTGACTATCACAATGATAGAATAGTTGTTTCTGATTTTAAGCTTGAAAGCATATACATAATGGATCGAGAATGCAATGTTATTAAGACCTTTGGGAGATCAGGAGAGGGGGATGGCATGTTCTATGGCCCGGAGGGCGTCTGTTTTGATGAGGCTGGCAACATATATGTTGTTGATTCAGGGAACCATAGAGTGCAGAAATTTAATAATGATGGCGATTTTATCCTAAAATTTGGTGAATTTGGCGAATATGAGGGGCAGTTGAAGAATCCTACAGGTGTAACCGTTCATAAGGATTTGGTCTATGTTACTGATACTGGAAATGCCAGGGTATCCTGTTTTGATATTAGCGGAAATTATATTTCCTATATATCGGTAAAGGGTGTAGAGAGGCCTAGGGGTATAAGTGTCTACAATGACATGCTGCTGATCTCGGATGAAGAGACGGGCCTTTTCTGGTACCGATTGGATAATAAGGAGGTGTTCAGATTCCATTCCTGGGAGAATGGAAAGAGGAGTTTTGTAAAATTGTTTTCCGCAATCAATGATAGAGATGGCTTTCTCTATTGTCTTGATTATAAGCAGGAGAGTGTATCCGTCTTTTCGCCACTTGTGAATCGGTATACAAATCTTGATATTGAGATAACAATGGTGGATGTTGAGCGATATCCGATAATTGCATTCTATTTGAATGTTAGGGATCGAGCCGGAAGGCCGATTTATCGTTTGAAGAGAAATGATTTTAAGATCCTTGAGGATAGCGCCAATATTTCAGGTATATATGTGGATTATCTATACAATAAAAGTCCATCAGTTTCAATAGCACTCTGTGTTGATAGATCAGTGGAGAATAGGAGATATCATTATGATATCCCTTGGGTAGCAGAATTTATCCTTAAGAAGATGAGGAAAAATGATTCAATTGAGGTGATAAACTATAACAGCGATTACTGGGTAGGCAATGGTTTTGATTGGAGCAGACAGAGAACGCTCAGAGCCTTACGAAAAAGAGAATATGGAGATGGTAAGAGATTGGGAAAAACTCTTTATAACGCTGTTAGCGATCTCTTGCCAAGGCTAAACAGAAGGGCAGTTGTGCTTATTACTGATGGGAGGGTTGAGACCAATTCCTTTCAAAGATATACGAAAAGGGTAGTAATTGAGTATGCTAGGAGTCATTATGTTCCAATATATATAATTGTATTTAAAGAGAAAAATTTGACCCTCCAAGAGATAGCAAATGAGACTGGAGGTGCGGTTTATATGGTGACTGAGTTGAATAATTTAAGGAATATATATAATACCATAAAAAAATCAGAAGAGAATAGATATGTTCTGGTTTATTCAACATATAAGGCGCCCTCAATTAAGGGATGGTGGTCGGATGTAAAGATAGAGGTTGATCACAAGGAGCAGAAAGGGGTGGAATGGGGAGGTTATTTTGTACCATAGAGAGATAGATAACTCTTCTTTAGCCAGGAAGGGTATGGTGAATGAAATACACAAGCGATATGGTATCTACTCAAAAAGGGTATTGGACGCAATGGAGGGGGTGCCGCGTCATCTATTTATTTCCGAGGCACTCAGATATAGAGCCTATGATAATATTTCTCTCCCAATAGGTTTTAATCAGACAACTTCCAAACCCTCAACTATAGCGAAGATGGTTCAGGCGTTGAATTTGATGGGGGATGAGAGGATCCTTGAGATTGGCACTGGCTCTGGATATCAATCAGCGGTTCTTGCTGAGATCGCGACTCATGTGATTACCCTTGAGAGGATTAAAGAATTATCCAAAAGGGCAAGGGATGTTTTAATATTTAAATTAGGGTATAGGAATATTGATTTAATACATGGTGAAAATTTTCTTAAATTGAATGACCTTTTTGATGGCATTATTGTTTCTGCAGGTGCAATATCTATTCCCTTTGAGTTATTTGACAAATTAAAGATAAATGGAGTATTGGTAATTCCCATTGAGAGGGATGGGGAGCATAGAATATTCAGATATATTAAAAGGAGTGAGGATAGCATAATAGAAGATGATTTAGGTGACGCACTTTTTGTGCCCCTGATTACTAATGATTCTGTGCATATTCAGAAAAAAAGATGAAGTGAAATCCTTCCTATAAATCCAAGAGTCTTGCCTTTAACCATTGAATTGATTTTGTAAACTGCATTTTCCCACCAGCTTCATTCCCTCCCTCAGGATAAACCTCAACAGTTTTATCGCATACTAAATGATTGAAGAGGGCAAATACACATTGGGGGGGGGACAGGATATCCTTTAAGCCTACTGTAACAAGGGTAGGACAAATTATCTCTTCTGCAAGGTTTATTGCATCGAAATAGGATAGATTCTTTTTGATAATCTTTTTCTTACCCCTGTGATTTGATAGAAATTGATTGATCTCTTTCGTTGTATCGCTTTTTGAAATATTTTGGCTCAATTCCAGATGACAAAAGGAAGGAGTATCAAGAACAATGGCTTTAATCCTGTCTGAATATACTGTTGCAAAGAGGCCAGCAGCAGCCCCCAAACCCTTACCTATTAGACCGATGGAGTTGCAATCCAACCTATCATAGAGCCTCAACAAGTCAATGATTCTGTAAACATCCAGATATATGCTTTTAACGTAGAAGCTATCCTTGACAAGGATATTGTCTAGTATAAATCCAGGTAGTTTTTCTTCTTTTGTTGTTATAGTATTAAGTATATCATGGCCCCTCAATTCTAAAAAAAAGAAGGCCAACTCCTTGTCAAGAGGGTATTGTTCATATCCAGGCATTAGGTTGTAATCCGGAATTGATATTATTACTCTGGGCTTCTCAATGTGTTTGGGCAAATAGAGTTTTCCTCTTATTCTTGATTTCAGATAACCCCTGAAGCTCACATTTATGATATCAAAGAAACCTGAATCGCCCCCTTCCTTCTCAAAGGTTGGATCAATGCTTATCCTTTTTAACTCAGAAATTGATCTTTTCCAGAATTCGATGTAATCCTCAGCCCTATTGAGAGGGGGAAAGTTTTGGAAAAAGAGATCGAATGAATTGGTGCTTGGCATAGGGATAATTTAAATATTCGTTAGTCGGTATAAAAGGTAATAGTTGTTTTGTAATAGAAGATACATGATCGATACTGTTGTGATAATTAGAACAAGGATGATTAGGGATGTGGCAAAGAATATCATTGGTTTTAATAGCATATCCTTTATTATATGATGAAGTTTTGCGCTATATTTTTTCATCATATAAAGCTTTTTTATGAATTTATATAATAACAGTGCGATTATAATCAACCATATGAGGTGGTTGATTATATAGGTGTATATTACACTATGTTGAATGGAAAACATGGCAATAGGGTATATTGTTAGATTCATCACCATAAGTGAGGTTAAAGCTGAGGTAATGATAAAGCAGAAGAGAATGGATAACTCTTTAAGTCTATTCCTTAGACCAGCTCTTTCATATGAATTATTCCTGTACATCCTTCCTCCCTTATTCATTAGGTTCTTTTTCACTGGGCATGGAAATGTTCTCCTCCTCTTGACCCATCTCCTTGACTTCCCGCTTTTTATTATCTATTATCACACCCAGTTCTTCCAAGGCCTTTTTGGCTGAACTCTGTACTCTTGGACTTGGATCATGCTTCATCTTATATTTTAGTATATCAATAGCTCTACTATCGTTTAGCTCTTTAATGAGATTTATCGCTCTTAATCTCACTATTGAGCTGTCGCTTCTAAGAGAATTTATGAGTCGTGGAATTGCTTTCTCATCTCCTATTTTTGCCAAAGCGGCAATGCAATATATGTATAAATTATAGTATCGCTTCTTCTTTTTGTATGAATATGATTCAATCTGTTTTACTATCTCATCAATATCCCCAGCAGCCTCTCTGATACCGAGGCGCGCAATTGAATTAGCAGCAAAAGCCCTTATTCCCTTTTCTTCTTCCTCATCCTTTAGTAGCTTAATTAAAAAATCCTTAGATTCTATGGATCCGATGTTACCAAGAAATAATACTAATAACTCTCGGATATCTTTAGTGGTATTATCATCCTCAATCGCCTTTATGGCGTATTCACGTAATTCAACGGCATTAAATTCACCAAGAGTATCAATCAATGCCTCAATTAGAATTGAATTATTATCCAGCGACTGTTCCTTAAATTTAAGAATGAGACTCTGTTTAGTGCTTTGATCGCCTATCTTTTTGATTGCATAAACTGCAGCAATTTGCACATCCTCGGATTCGTCATTTAAAGAGTCTTGGAGTTCAGGGATCGCCATTGCTAGCTCCAGTTCCCCAGCTACTGTAATGGCCTTAACCTTGACATCAGAGTCAATTTCGTCTCTAATTGTATCAATAAGCTTTTTTTCGAGCTTGTCCTTTAATTCAACATTCTTTATGAGTAGAATATTGTTTATCGCCCTTTTCCTCTCTTTATGTGTGCCGTAATCAATAATTTTCTCTATCCTATCAGCTAGTTTTTTCTCTCTCTCAAAATCCTTATCCTCTGTTTGTCCATTTTCAATTGTAACCTTCTCAGTCTCGATATTTTCTATATTATTTTCATTGTCTTCTTTTGAATTTTTTGTAGAATCTGGTTGAGTTATATTATTTATATCTTTGCTGCCGTCTTTTGTCTCTTCACCTTCCTTCTGTATCATGCCCTCTCTTTCATCCTTGATAGAAGGTTTTATATTTTTTTCTTGAGCAAATAGATTTTGATAGAGCATTAGGGATAAGAATATTAAAAACATAAGAAATAGCATCCTTCCTGTAAAAGGTCTAAGATTAGCGCAATAATCGGAAAAAGTATTCTTGGAGAAAACAGATGTATAATCCATTATCCTGTCCTTTGTCCGACAATCCTTCCAGTCGTGTGCATGCATATTATAAATTTGTGAATCATGAATTGTCTTATTTATTTTTAGTTCATCGTATTATAGAATTACCTCAATATCTTCAATAATTATCGGATAAAAAGGTCAATCATAAAATAGATTTGACCCAAAATGATAACTATAGTAGATTGACTATCCTGATAAGTGACTTGCTGAATAACCAATCATAGGCCTTGCTCTTCAACTTGTTGTGGCTTTGATATGAGTGTATGTTAATTTATATGTTAACCTACCCTAGGTTATCTTATAGCTTGAATATCTTTAATAATACAATTTTAATGCATAAATAGACAAATTAGATTTGGAGTGAGATGAATAACATGGTAAAGAGATTATATTATATACTGTTATTTTATGTAATTTCAACAACATTATTCTCTTCGGTTCTATTTGCATCCAATAAGTATGCAATAATAAAGCTTGAGGGATCAGTAAATCCAATTATATCTGAGCACATTGTTAAATCCATTGAAAAAGCTGGAAGAGAACAGGTGCATTTTGTTGTCCTTCAACTGGATACGCCTGGCGGTATGATGTCATCTATGAGGGAGATAATTAAATCAATACTCTCATCAGAAGTGCCTGTAGTAGTATATACCTATCCTAAGGGTGCTCAAGCTGCCTCTGCCGGGGGTTATATTATGCTGTCAGCTCATATAGCGGCAATGGCTCCTGGCACTGAGATTGGCGCCATGCATCCGGTGAGCCCCTTCTTGAACTTTGGGAATAAGGATAAAGAGGGCAAAAACATAGATGGCATAATGGAGAAGAAGGTATTGAATGATACGATAGCCTATGCCAAAAGCCTTGCTCAGAAGAGAAAGAGGAATGAGGATTGGACAGAGAAGGCTGTAAGGGATGCCATATCTAGCACATATATTGAAGCGGAGAGATTGGGCGTAATAGATTTTATAGCTGAGGACATGAATGATCTTATAAAGAAGCTTCATAATAGAAAAGTAGAAGTTAATGGAGATATGGTCATGCTGAACACCCTTCATATTGGTCAAATCTCCTATGAGATGGATTGGAAGCAACGAATTCTCAATTTTTTTGCTGATCCACAGGTAGTATTTCTCCTTTTTATAATTGCAGTGATTGGAATTGGTATGGAGATCAAGAGTCCTGGATTAATCCTACCTGGTGTTATTGGGGCCGCATCATTTTTTATTTTTTTATTGGCAATTAGGGTTCTTCCCATAAATTTTGCTGGCCTTTCTTTGATTGCTCTTGCAATATTGTTATTCATATTGGAACTCAAGATTACAAGCTATGGTTTGCTAACAATAAGTGGAGTTATATCATTTATTATTGGTTCAATGATGCTCTTTGATTCTCCTTTACCTGGCGGGCAAATCCCTCTATCCTCTATCATTGTAATGGTTATATTTTTGCTCTGCTTCTTTTTTATTGTTGTAAGATCTGTGATAGTTGTGCATAAGGATAAGGTTACTACTGGTATGCAGGGGATGGTAGGCGAATCTGGAGTTGCTATGATGGATTTTACAGGAAAGGGGAAGATTATTGTTCATGGTGAGATATGGAATGCTAAATCAGATGAGGATATTCGAAAAGATGATTCTGTTTTAGTGAAGGATATTATGGGGATGACCTTGATCGTTGAAAAGGAAATTGGCCAGTAGCAGGCTTTTTCAACAATAAGCGATGAAGGATTGACGGAAAGATGAGGTTTGATTCTTAGGTATATAGGTTTTAATTTTTTGAGAGTATAGAACAAATGCTTTTATGGAGGTTTTTATGTTTAGCTTATTCCCAACCTTAGTTGTGTTAATAGTACTTTTAGTTATTTCAGCAATTAAAATTATGAAAGAATATGAGAGGGCTGTTGTATTTAGATTGGGGAGGCTGATTAACCCCCCTCGGGGACCAAAGGGGCCTGGTTTAATTATAATAATCCCCTTTATAGATAAGTGGGTGAAGGTTAATCTTAGACTTGTGGCTATGGATGTGCCCCCTCAGGATATTATCACAAAGGATAATGTCTCAGTTAAGGTTAATGCTGTGGTTTATTTCAGGGTGATTGAACCGAATAGGGCAGTAACAGAGGTGGATGATTATTACTTTGCCACCTCTCAGCTCGCTCAGACAACGCTTAGGAGTATTTTGGGTATGGTTGAGCTGGATGACCTCCTGAGCGCCAGGGATCGAATTAACGAGGAATTGCAGAGTGTTTTGGATACACAGACCGATCCATGGGGCATAAAGGTTTCTGCTGTTGAGGTTAAGCATGTTGACCTTCCACAGGAGATGCAGCGGGCAATGGCAAAGCAGGCAGAGGCAGAGAGGGAGAGAAGGGCAAAGGTGATAAACGCTGAAGGAGAGTTTCAAGCGGCGTCCAGGATGGTAGAGGCTGCTCGACTTATGGAGGAGCATCCCATTGCATTGCAGTTGAGATATCTGCAAACCCTTAGGGAGGTCGCAACAGAGAATAATTCTACAACCCTATTCCCAATACCGATTGATTTATTAAATCCCTTTCAAAAAAAGAATACAGGGAGTTAGAATTAAGATAAATAGAAATCTTATGGCTATGATGACGCCTTGGAGATTTAAGTCGTTTTTCTGGAGTTGGTAAAAAACATGGTAAAATCCCTTGCACCGGTTCATACAAGGATAGATGAATTGTCTCAACGTGAGAAAGTCTTGCATTCCTAGGGTGATTAATCAAATATTATTACATTTCGAAATATTTATTAAATAATACAAAAATCAGCCAGCGATGTCATATGACCATAACATTTATTTCCAGTCTGAGGGTGTTTAGGGAGGATTTTGCTTAGATATTGATTTGGGGGCAAGGTTATGAGATCAAAGCTTCTCATATAATAGTTGAATAGCCTCTGTTCCATAGATTCGTTCAAGCCTTCGAACAATAAAATGACCACGCGCCATGTCTTGATAGTGATTGATGAAAATTGTGTTGATTAAAGCGCCCCCTCCTGCCCCTACTACAGGAACAGCCTGAGCAGCAATTTTTTTGGAAATATTAACTCCATAACGGGATGCAATGGTTGAGATAAGCCGGATAATGGCTGGCGCGCCCTTATCATATATACCCTTTTCGATAATATATTTAGAAGCCTCTGTAACTTGATAGGCTAAGGCGGAACGCAGCATGAAATATCCGCTATCAGTTGCATCATCTGCATTGGATTCTCCACCCAGAGCGAATACCTGCAGACATGACAGCTTTGTCTCAATGGATTTAATCATTTCCCCTTCACTTCGCGCAATATCAGCTATAGAGCGAAGCATTATAATCGTTGAGACAGGCAACTCAACACCAAGGGCTGGCAATCCAAAGGCGCCTCCAATTGCGCCGGTTGCGGCTACACTCATTTTGTGAAAAAAATTAGAAGATGATGATTTTTTGCGGTCATCCATCGTGATAACCGCAAATTCCAAAGCCTTCATCAATGATTCCCTTGCAGCATGAAGGATGATCTCCGACATCTTTATTGGAACAAAATCAAATCCCTTCTCAATGGTGCTTCCCAATACATTTGTAATTTTTGCTGCAAAACCAGGATTTTCTAAAAGATCCTTAGCATATTTTAGTTCATCAATATCATTTTCTGATATGGTCATAACAGAATCCAACTATTATTTTTTTCTCTAACTTATATAGCAATTCCTTACTCAAGCAGATCCCTAACTTGTCTTGTTTATCTCTGCCTGGTATTTCTTCCATCCAGGGCACCATCCCGTATGCCATTTCCATATCTTGCTAATCAATGAATCTGGCTTTTTCTCTGCATAACTACGAAGTTTGCAGTTTTCACATCTTGACTTCATGATTCATACCTCCTGATAAATGTTAATTTTTTTAATCAGCGCTAAGCGCTAATTTATAAATATATATCATTGCTTGCTCAGCATGATAGCACATTGGTTAATCTTAGCCCTGGCTCTCCTTTGCAGTTTTGATGCAAAGTTGTCGTTATTCTCGAGAGCCTTTTCCGATGCTGTGAGTGTATCGTAATAGAGTTCCCAACCAATACGCTCCTTTTCATATTGTTGTTTGAGTATGCTGTTTGGGCCGCTGACAAACTTTAGTGCGTCTGTTAGACGCGCAGCACCGTCAGTTATAAATTCTACACCCTGCTCCTCTTGTCCGGCGGTAAAGAGAGAGGCAGCCTTTAATGAAAAGCGCAGATAAACAACGGTTGCAGGGATAAAGGAGACAAAGGAACCTGTAAATGGATCGATAATTTTTTTTAGCTTATTGACGTTATTATCTGTGAGCATCCTGATATATGCAGTAAAGTAGATAATGCGTATATAATCTCCAATAAGCTTGCCAATATAGGCATTAAGGATTGCATCCTGGGCGAAGGAATCCTTATCGTGTTTCATTATAAGCCCATCCTTATGAACATATGCAAGACTTGTGCCCGAATTGGTGAACGTGGATAAGATGTATGCTTGATCTTCAGCTCGACCAATGAAGGATGGTGTAAACGGTCTATATCTGCGGAGGCTGTCTATTAATATCCCGTTTGTTCCACCAGTAACGTGAATACGCTGGATGCATCTTTTTATGCCGTCAAGTTCATCAATGGTGTAACGCGTGATCATTTCCGCTTCAGTTGAAACTGCCTGAGGAAGATGACTAAAAAAGATATATTCATCCGGTGATAGCTTGCGGTTTGGGAACAGAACATCGGGAGTGAATAGAGATTTACAGATATCGCATTCGTTAACCAGAGATCCGGCTATCATGCCGAATTCCACATCTCTCCCATCAGAGTCAACGCCATATGCTCCCCAGAGAGGCGTGCATAGATGTTCAAAGGCGGATGCCCCTGATTGCTCAACCAGCTCTCTTTGCGGAAAGCTCTGATCTAGGTCGATCTTGAAGGTGGCCTTAATTTTTGGTTGAATGAAAACTGTCCAAAAGGCGGCGATTGCTTTCAGAAAGCTATAGTGTCTGCCATATTGTCCATCCACTCCAAAAATATCAAATAATTCCTTTGCATCACTGCGTCCAAGGTAATGCTCAGCAGCAGGAATTAGAATTTCGGTGACAATATGCTCTGTGTCCGCTTCAGTAAAAACATAAACATCAATATTTTTCAGACCCCCAATATGTGCAAACTCTTCCTCAAGATATACCTTTGCTAAATCCTGTAGCCCTTGATGAGTTACTGAAACTGACAATACGCATGAAAGCCTTGAGTTATCTGTTGCATTTCCTCGGATGCGTTCAAACTCAAGTGTCCTATCCAAGTTGCTTAGGCCATAAAAGACTTCGTTATTCTCAGGTTCCACACCAATCTGAATTGGATGATCATACCAGTATAGTTGCGGCTCCTGGGAGGTTTGAGCTAATTTTTCTTTTAAATGAAAACTGAAGTGAAGATCATCTATAGATATAGATTCAGGAGGGGTTGTTAGGAGAACATTTGATGTAAACAGCACCTGTTGAGCTGGATTCTCGATTGGTGTAGCATTCAATTCTTTAATATTTATTGTACGTTTCGAACGTAAGGATTCTACACTTTGATTTCTGTTAGTATGCATGTCGGTCGCTTCTGGGAAAAAAACTGACCATATTTTTTCAGTTGTCTCTTCAACGCTGTTCAGATTCCTTTTATTGGAAACCCATTTATAAAGAGTGTTCATTCTGTCAGCAAAATCAGGATCGTCTTTATATAAAGATTCGATCTCTTGACGGATTATCTCTGTCCCATTAATATAAAATCGAGCTACATCTATATGTTGTGAAGAGTCTGCCATTCGGCAGAGATAATCTTTAGCTCTTTTATAAAATGGATGTCTGGAGCCTGCAAGGGTGATGAGGAAAGCGGCGTTTAATGACTTTAAGATGTCTATATTTTTTTCACTTTTATCATCTAGATGTTCTATAGGATTATAAATATAGAAAGCACAGTCATCCTCTTTGGGCTTGATTAGTGTGTTAATAATTGATTCAAAGATTTCTATCATTACTCAATCCCTTGCACTTTCAGTTTTTTAGCATTTCATGAAAGCCAGTTAATTGCCTATTGTACAGGCCTTTGTCCATACCAAGAATTTTGGGTTTTTAGAAATTTTTCTTCTTCATTAGTAGATGCGCGTTTAAGAATTTGGTTTCTATGAGGAAATCGACCGAACTGTTTTATGATGTTGCGATGTTCTGTTGAGGCATTAAGAAAACCGAGCATCTCTTTCTTTATTCCCTCTGGGGTTTGGCTATGAAGTTGTTTGTATTTTTTCATGCCTAATTCCTGAAGATCATTGTCCTCCGCATGTTGTAATGGCATATAGAAGAAGGCTCTTTCCAATTGACTAAGTTCTATATCCCTACCCTGTGCAATGCCCTCCAAACAGAGCTGGAGTGCAATGTGATCCTGTGCAAAAGCCTGTTGTGTTCCTCTAAACATATTCCTTGAAAACTGATCGAGTATGAGGATTAATGCAAGCATTCCACGGGATGAGTTTTTCCATGAATCAAGTTGTCCATGAATGGCTGCTTCATAATCGGATTGGAATCTTTCGCGTATCTCATTATCGAATGTTTCATCAGTATGAAACCAAACTTTAATCCTTTCTGAAATTAGATCAGCTGTATCCAGTGATCCGCTAAACCAGAAGGAAATTATCTCATCTATTCTTGAGCTCATTCTAAATCTTCTCAAAGTATATATGATTTATGTTTAAGCATTATACCACGATTATTGGCATTATTTACTGAACTATACTATGGTTGAATATTTTATTTTTGAGTTTCTTCATTACAGCTTTCTACTAGTAGGGTTAATCCATTGATATCGCGTACCTGGACTGTTTCTCCCTTCTCAACCGGAGGACTATCATCCATCACCCTGGAGCGCCATAGCTCGCCTCGTATCTGGATATATCCCAAGGGAGCCAAACGTTCCTTCGCAAGGCCCCGCTCACCGATCATTGAGTTCGATTCTGATGAACGATCCCAGTCATAAGATCTCCATACATACCTGAACATTATTATATCCTTGGCAATCCAAAAACCGATAATACTCCCTAAAAGCCAAAAGGGCATATCATCCCATATCCATCGTCGAACCATAATTAGGCTCATTACAAGCAAAGCAATAGCAGGAAGTTGGAGAAGCGTATATCTCCATATGATGCGAACTGTCCAACCCCTTTCATCCATAAAATATTTTTTCCTCAATGCAATAATATTCTTAAAGCGCAAGCGATATGGCTGCTTCGTCCCTAATAAAAGCAATAGGCGTTATGATATTCTCACTTATTATCGAACTTGTATGAATGACTCATCAATACCATTTTCACATTTACTTGTCAAGTTGTAACTTTCCTAAAAGTGGAAGCATCTGGTTGCCTCTACCCAAGTCAAAAAGAAAAGCCTATTCTTAAGTGAATTAGGTGAAAAAGCATCTCCTCACTCGCGGACGTGCTTATGATGATGCACTGTTATCATTAATGTACAACAAATTTACACAATGTGTGAATGAGTCAATGAGAAAAGTATTGCATATAGTACTCTTTAGTCCGATAATGAAACTGAGATGATGGCATCTTTTTGAATAATTTAATAAAATAGAGTGGAAAGGTATATCCGTGAATCCTTATGGTAGTGGGCTTAAGTTTATTTGGTCTTTAATAATTACAATTATAATTATAGGTAAATCCCAAGTTCTGGCAGGGCCTTTTATAAAACTGAAAAGCATTGATGCAGAATCTGATTTCCCACAGGTTAATTTATTTCTCACAGTTAAGGACATTGATAATACGGTGATTACAGGATTGGATGAGGAGAATATACTTCTCTATGAGGATGATTATAGAGTCAATTATGTAACTGTAAAGAGCCAATCAAATTTAGAAGATTTTCTCTATCTTGTATTTTCAATAGATACGAGCAAGAGCATAAGTCGACAATTCCTCGCAGAGATTAAGAGGTCAGCGAAGAAGATTGCAAATAATGCACAGCCCAATGATAAAATAGCAGTCTTCAGGTTTAATGATGAGGTCACACTGCTCACCAGCTTTACCAACAATAAAATTAAGTTGTTTAAGAATATAGAAAAGGTTCAGAGGCATGGCACCAAGACCATGCTTTATAATTGCATATATGATTCCATCAATCTTTTAACTAAGGCTGATGTTTTGAAAAAGGCTGTTATTGTGTTTACCGATGGCAAGGATGAGGGAAGCACAATCGAGGTTGATGATATCATAAATTATGCTAAAGAGAATGATATTCCAATATATTTTATTTGCTCAAAATCATCTCAAAGAAAAAAAATCCTTTCAAGGATCTCCAAAATAACTGGCGGAAGGGTGATATATAATCATAGAGTGGAAGAAGTGAATTCGATATATAGAACCATAGTGAATATGTTAAACAATCACTATATGATTAGTTATCAATCCATGGCTAAGCCAGATGGAAAATCCCATAAAGTAGAGGTTAGGCTGAAATACGGCTCTATTAGGGATAGAGACAGCGTGGAGTTTTCGACAAAGAGAGGATTTGATTTATTTCATTTTAAGAACCTCTCAGAGATATTATTGCTTGGCCTAATCTTTCTGTTATTACTGCTGTTAGTCTTCATAATAATATATTCATTTAGAAGAAATAGCAAGATTATTGAAAGGCTCTCTGTCCCGCCAAAGATAATTAAGATGTATCATGATTCCCCTAAGGATTCTGAGGTGTATGACAAAACAGGCGATTTGATGGAGATCGAATCAGATCCGGAGAATTATGAGAGTTTATATTCAAAGCCCTGGCTTATGAGAAGAGAGGGGCCTGAAAAATGGGGTAAAATACCAATAGTGTATAAAGAGTTTACACTTGGCAGCGGGGAGGGGAATCATCTCGTTATTGATGATGATACAGTTTCCCCAAGACATGCTAAGATTAAGAGGGTTAAGAATTCATACTATCTTTTTGATTTGGCCTCTGATTTTGGAACCTACCTCAATGACAAAAAGCTTCTTAGGCCAAAGGCGCTGTATGATTGGGATGAGATTAGAATAGGCAAAGCCTACTTCATCTTCAGAGGAACAAATATGGCTTGAAAAAATTTAATGCTTCCTTTTTATTTCTGCAAAGCATCTGCTAATACCCTTTCACAACTATAGGATTTTTTGTTAATAGAATAATTTATGAGTTGAGTCCTATATGATCCGGCTACAAAAGCTGTGATAGGATGAAGGAAATTGGTTTGTAATTTCTTTCGTAAAGGCTGAATATCATTGTATAATTATGGGAGGAGTAATGAAATACTTAATCATCGGTTCTGGCGGTAGGGAGCATGCTTTATATTGGAGATTGCTCAGTGATGGGAGCGCTAGGGAGGTGTTTGTCGCCCCGGGAAACGGAGGGATAAGGGATGAATACAGGATTGATATGCCCATAGATGATTTTGATCGGATATCCAAATTCTGTGTTGAACAGAGGATAGACGCTGTAATAGTGGGTCCGGAGGCGCCACTATGTTCAGGAATTGTAGATTACTTAGAGGGTAAGAGAATCCCAGTCATTGGTCCAAGCAAAAGGGCTGCTATGCTTGAGGGAAGCAAGCTATTTGCCAAATCAATAATGGAGAAATATGCCATACCAACGGCAAAGCATATTGACTTTATAGGCAGGGATGGTATTATTAAATATATCGAGGGATACGAAAATTATCCAATGGTTATTAAACTTGATGGTCTTGCCGCGGGAAAGGGGGTAGGTATTCCGGAAAGCAGGAAAGAAGCAATAGATTTTGTGAATCAGAATGTGAGGGATGACACAAGGGTATTCATCGAGGATTTTATTGATGGTGAGGAGGTCTCGGTGTTAGGCATTTCTGATGGTGAGACGGTACTCCCCTTTGTGGCTGCGCAGGATCATAAGAGAATCTTTGATGAAGATAGAGGCCCCAATACGGGAGGTATGGGTGCATATGCTCCTGCGCCACTTATAAATGATAAGAAATTACAAAGGATTTGCACTGAGATATTAAAACCTACGATAGCTGGGATGAGGGAGGAGGGGATCGCCTTTAAGGGAATTTTATATGCGGGTCTAATCGTTTGTGATGATGAGATTAGGGTTTTAGAGTTCAATGTTAGATTTGGAGATCCCGAGGTCCAAGCTATTCTACCCTTGCTGGATGGCAAACTTGGGGATGTCTTTCAAAAGACAATTAGTGGTAATCTGAAAGATTTAAAATTATTTTTTCTTGATAAATTTGCCATAACCGTTGTTCTGGCTTCCGGGGGATATCCTGGGGATTATAAGAAGGGAAAGGAAATTAAGGGGCTTGAATCCCTAAGCGATGATATAATCCTCTTCCATGCAGGGACAAGGACTGAGGGCGGCAGCCTCTATACAAATGGGGGAAGGGTGCTTAATGTAACGGCTATTAGCGATGACTATATCTCTGCCAGGGATAAGGTTTATAATGAAATCGAAAAGATTTCATTTGAGGGGATGTATTATAGACCGGACATTGGCAACAGGGTAAAAAAGTATTTATAATATGTATTATGATCTCTATATTGTGTGATTTTACAATTAGAGTCTATTCCAGTAGGGAGTAATATTTGCCGATACTTTCATTAAGAGGCATAATATTACTGGAGGATATCGTTATGGGTTTAATATCAAAATCTGATGGATGGCATTTACCTGATTC
>JAXHTS010000001.1 GCA_034190085.1 Spirochaetota bacterium | reverse complement strand
AATTTGTTAAGCTCCCGTGGCTCATATCCATGCTTATCTACTGAGTCAGATGATGGAGGAAGCCAGACCAAGGTAAATCCTGATTTTTGTATCCTATCTGCATTTTCTTTAATAATCTCATACCAGCGAGGAGTACCATCTCTCTTCCTGACATCTGGAGAATCCCAATGAAAATCTTGCAGTAAAATATCGCTATTCATATAGAACCTCACATAAAATTGACAATGTCTTTAAATTATCTAAGGACATCTGATTAATTTTTGTATAGTAATATCAGCTCAACCGTAAGGTTGATTTGAGGTTTGGAAACTCCAGAATGCTGTAAACCGACAAACTGCAATTTCCTATCTTTCAAGTCCAGCCTTTGGTTGGACATGCTATTTCCCCTTTGCGATAATTTGGATAATTTCCGCTGAATTTCCATTCATTGTAGTGGCCCCAAAAATCTCTTCCCTCAAGATTTCAAAATCTTACAGAGGCGAGTAGATCCATGTCATTTGATGATGTCTGACTACTCCCTAATCAGAAAGTCTAAATATCCCAAAAGTATCGAATTAAGCTCGTTAACACATCCATAAGCTTCAATTCAGAAATCACTTAATTACAAGACACTCATCACTGAAATGCTCATTTCCCCTAGTCTCCACCTCGAGTGTAAATTTTTAACATAATTGGACTCTATACATCTATCCCAAATGTTTGAGGTTCTTTCCGGATACTACAATTTTCATTTAACCAGTTGGCAATATTTTTTATCATGCTATCTTCCATAACCCTTGCACCTGTGGGACAGTTTTTGATACAAGCACAACAGCGAATGCATAGCTCGATTTTAGTTGCCACGCTCCTATTAATTGAAATGGCTGCAGTTGGGCATACACTAGCACAGGAACCACAAACTGTGCATGTGTCTTCTTTGGTCACTGGTGAAACAGCCATGGATAGCGGTCTGCCCTCATAAGGATATCTGCCGGGAATTTCTAAATCCATTTGGGCAGCAGGTGATTGTAAAGCTTTCACTCTATCTTTAATTTTTACTCCAAAATCCATTGCCTTTTGAACATCCAAGCTATCCGGACGTCCATTTGCGATGGGGACATCCTTTGTTGCAAAAGAGTGCTCTCCAATGAATGCGCCACCAGCAACCGGATTAAAGCCTAACTCAATAGCTATATTTTTTAATTCTAATAATGCATCTTCAAACTCCCGATTCCCATATACAACAATGAGAATCGCTAAGGTTTTGCTCGCTTTTAGCTGTTTGAATCGATTGATTGCATCAACTGGCAGACGACCACCATAAACAGGTGCACCTATAATTACGAGTTCATCTGAAAAGGGTGGAATTGTTTGTTGAGCACCTTCCGGAAGTGTCAGATTAATATACTCTACAGCTTCAACAGTGATACCTTTAGCAATACTTTCCAATACTTTTTGAGTGGTTCCAGTGGGCGAAAAGTAGATAAGCTTTAGCTTTGTAACTTCCATTATTATCTCCTCATGCACATATTAGGTAATAATTTAACGCTCCAAATCACCGGTGTGGGTGAAACGGCAGTGAAACACACATCTAAGTGAATTCGTTAGTTATGGTTATTCAATCAGAGGTAATTGTCAAAGACTTCTCAATAATTCCCAAAGGCTTATTAATTTCGGTCCAATTAATAGCTTTCCAATAGGTTTGTGTGATTTATACTTTTATCCTTGGCACTATTTGGTTAGATTATACTGTCAATTAAAGGATGTGCAATAACAAAAAGAGTAGTATGATTGTTTTTAACGACAATCATTGATATAACATAAACGTCGATTAGTTTTACAGCCTAGCCATAAAACCATTGGCGAATTTATCTTCCACCCACGACTGAACTATTACCTCACACCAATTTTCAAGAAACTTATCGATAGTTTCAGAGGGAATATCACACATCGTAAGTAATGATCTACTCTGCATAATAGAAATATAGCCAAGTTTGTATGTTTTTATTTACTTCCTGCTATCATCATTCCCATATACATTTATGGGAATGATCCTGGAGTGCCTATGACGATGCCATTTGCATTTATTATATGCAAACCATAATTAAAATGATGATAAGCGTTCTCAAGATCTATCTGTAGCTCTACTTCAGAGTACTCTGGAACATCTCTGAGATACTTGGCCATTTCTTGAGGTTGTTTTATCGCCTCTTCAAGATTAGCGATAATTAGATCTTTGTTTCTCATGACATTTAACAATAAGTTTACCAGTCAGCCTACACTAATCCAGTGGAATAACTGGTCGAAGTTATTCGTTTCAAAAACACCGTTTATTTTGTTTTTTTTTGCATTGATTATCGCATTTATAGCATACTTCATTTTTTAAGTATTCACCTTCAAAAAATTCTTTAAAATTGTGTAAGGTCGTCTGCGCTATGTTGTGAAGGGCCTCTTTTGTAAAAAATGCCTGATGGGATGTCATTAGTACGTTAGGAAATGTAAGTAGGCGAGCAAGCATATCATCTGTTATAAGTTCGAGAGATCTGTCTTCAAAGAAATATTCGCTCTCTTCTTCGTATACATCAAGTCCGGTTGAGCCGATCTTACCTGACTTTAGACCGGCTATTAAGGCTTGTGTGTCGATAAGTTTTCCTCGGCTCGTGTTTATGATCATTACACCATTTTTCATCTTTCCAATTGAATCAGCGTTTATCATATGCTCTGTTTCTTTATTAAGAGGGCAGTGCAGAGAGATGATATCTGAACATTTGTATATTTCCTCAAGAGAGACAAATTTTACGCTTGTTTCTTTGGCATATGTTTCATCTGGATAGAGGTCATAGGCCAATACAGTCATACCGAAGCCTTTCAATATTGATATAAGGCATTTCCCTATTTTGCCTGTACCTATGACGCCGGCGGTCTTCCCCTTCATGTCAAATCCGAGCAGTCCGTTTATTGAAAAATTACCGTCACGGGTGCGGTGGTAGGCTTTATAGGTCTTGCGGTTAAGAGAAAGCATAAGCGCTGCTGCGTGTTCTGCTATTGCATAAGGTGAGTATGCCGGCACACGCACTACATGTATTTTGCCGTATGCTGCTTTGATGTCAACGTTGTTGTATCCTGCGCAGCGTAGTCCGATTATTTGTAATCCATGTTTTACCACACTTTCTATAACAGCGCTGTCGATTGTATCATTCACAAAAGCGCAGAGAGCATCAAACTTTCCGCTTAAGGGCGCAGTCTGCGCGTTAAGATGTGTATCAAAATATGTGATGTCAAATCCGAAATCCTTGTTTACATCGGTGAAAGATCTTCTGTCATAGAGTTTGGCGTCAAAAAAGGCTATTTTCTTACCCATAACTCCCCCCTTTTTATCTAACACCTCATTACTATACATAGTATTTTCTAAAATAATCTAACCCTTCGAAAGATAATTAATTTATCATAATCCGATCTCAATATCTTAGCATATTTCTCAACACTTCTCAAGAAATATATTACAACATTACCTCTTCATCATATAACATCCAGCCAAGCCATCAATTTTGAATACCTTACTTTTTTATTTCTTCATCGCCAACGAAAATAGAGGCTTTCCCCGGTTTATTGAGTATTTGCGCAGATATAAAAAAAAATTTTTTTGATTGTATCTTCGCTAAATTAGAATATATTATAATAATTAAATAACTCAGCTAACGCAGCATTATGTATTGAGGATCTTTAATATCAATTGTCATAGCTGAAAATAATAAAATCAGAAGTGTCTTAATATATCGAAAATATCATTTCTGATGTCATCCCTGTGAATGCGGGAGTCTATAACCTTCTGAAAAAGTAGAAGATTCCGGCGTTTCGGCCGGAATGACAAATGATAGGATTTGCTAATCGATATATTCATACACTACCAAAAAATCGAGGTGAGAAATGGGGACTAAAAGAAAGAAGTATATTGTTGATAAAACTTTTCAATTTCGAATTACCTTTAAAGCCGTATTATGGCCTCTTATTATCACACTGATTATTGGCAGCGTTTTATTATATTATGCAAAGATAAATAATAATTACACAAAATCGATAGTCAAAACTCAAGATCAGATGATAAATCTCTTCCTCACTACACCGGCGCTACAAAACGCCGATAATCCAATGATAATGAATGCGGAGAACACATTTAGAAACAATATCAGCATGCTATTTAATATGAAAAAAAATAGCATTCGAATGCTATACTTTATCATTGTAATGATTGTAATTCAATCCGCTATCATCTTTTTGCTCTTTATTTTCATTACGCATAAGATATCAGGACCGGTGTATGTGATGACTCAGTACCTGAGAGAGCTTAGGATGGGGAATATCCCTAAGGTGAGGAGGCTGAGGGAGAAGGACGAACTCCAGGATTTTCATAATGAATTGTGTGAGACCATAAAAAATATATCATCCAGATTTGAAAAGTAACCTCAGGGTTCTTTGATCTTCATTTGATTGATCGCGAGCAATAGGGTTATAAGCAGAGGGGTATACAAGGAATCATAGTAAAGGCGGGCATTCAAGGCTATTTATGTGTAAAGGCAAAAGTATGCGATTATTTGACATTAATCCGAATCCTGAGGACCCTGCTATCGATCATTCCGGAGAAAAGATTTAGATCGGAATACAGCAAGGACTCCTCTTCAAATATGCCTGATCCATTAACCTTTCTAATACTAAATCCGCTATTATAATCAAAGGAATCCGTATAACCGCATTCCCTTTTCAATCTATCATAATCTTCAATATGAATATTCCCTTCAATATAGGATTCAGAGATACTTACTTTTTGTAGGTTATTATTCCTGATAATAGATAATGTCTCATCCATGCCATATTCACTATTTATCTCTCTGTATTGAGAAGGCTCATAATCTTCATCAGTCTCCCTTATAGCTTGATGATTTTCATGATTATATTTTCCACCATCCTCAAATCCCCTATAATAGCCAATACCCAGCAGGATAATCACAAAAGCAATGACTGCCGAGGCAGGCAACAATCTAAATAATAATACCCTCTTTCTCACACCCTTGATCTTTTTCAGGGTTTTAACTACAAATTCGTCTTCTGATTTTATTCTAAACAAATCCATATACGACATCATTCTCAAAAGCTTATTGAGATTGTTATATCTCTTGCTGCATTCAGAACAGACCGCCAGATGCCGCATTATAGCATCCCTTTCTAATTCAGAGAGAATATTGTCATGCAGATCAGATAACCTATTAAAAGAAATATGCTCCTTGTTCATATGAGATCCCTCTCTACTAATCTCTTCTTCAGCAACCCTCTGCCCCTATGTATTCTAACCTTAACATTTGAAAGGTTTACCCCCAGTATACCCGCAATATCATTATATGGCAAACCATCAATATCCCTTAATATAAGAATCTCCTTATAATCATTGGGCAATTTGTAGAGTTCATCCTTGAGTATTCTCAAGGATTCGCTGTCAATGGTCTCCTTTTCAGGATTCTGCTTATCATCGCTCAACTGCAGCTCAAACTCATCATTGCCATTTATTCTATTGATTGAAACATAGCTATATTTTTCTTTTCTTTTTTTATAATTCATGCAATAGTTTACCATTATGCTGTAAATCCAGGTTGATAATTTTGACTCCCTTCTGAAAGATTTTAAAGCCTCAAATATAACAACGAGAATATCCTGAGTGATATCAAGAGCCTCCTCATAATTCCCAACCTTGGAATAGGCATACCGGAAAATTCGATTATTATACTTTTTAATTATCTCAGAGAATGAATCAATATCTCCAGATAACACCCTGTCAATAATCTCTATATCATTTGCATCTGACATGTCCAATCCTGATTTGTTACGATTTTTCATATACTAATAGGTGTTTAGAATGAAAATATTCAGCCCCTTATCCTTAGAAACCTTCTCTTGCCTATCTTTAATATGGACTCAACAGGAAGAATGATCTCATAATCCTCATCGGAAACCCTTTGGCCATCAAAGTAAATACCGCCCCCCTTGATCAATCTTCGAGCCTCGCCATTTGTCTTAACCATGCCTGTAAGCATAAGCAACCGAACAATCCAAATCTTGCCCTCCAACCTCACATCTTCAGGGATAGAATATTCTGGGATCTCATCAGGCAGGTCCTTCCTGACAAATATCTTGTTAAACTCCGCCTCCGCCCTATCGGCTGTATCATTATCGTAGAACTGTCTGCATATATCCTTTGCCAATCCAACTTTGACATCCCTTGGATTCATCTCTCCGCTCTCAACCCCCTTCCTATATGAACGGATCTCTTCTAGAGGCACATCCGTTACAACCTCATAATAATGAAACATCAATTCATCTGAGATTGACATCACCTTGCCAAAGATCTCTTTTGGCGGCTCATCTATTCCAATATAATTATTCAATGATTTGCTCATCTTCTGCGTGCCGTCCAGCCCAACTAATAACGGCATGGTCATAATAACCTGTGGTATTTGACCATATTCCCTCTGTATGTCCCTTCCAAGTAAGAGATTGAACTTCTGATCCGTTCCACCCAATTCAATATCCGCTTTTAGCGCCACAGAATCATAACCCTGTATCAATGGATACAAAAATTCCAATACTGATATGGGTTTGCCATTCCTATACCTCTCAGAAAAATCATCACGCTCCAGCATCCTTGCTACATTATACTTGGATGTAAGATCGAGCACATCGGCAAAATTCATATTCTCACACCATCTGGAATTAAACTCGATCACTGTCCTATCCGGATCCAATATCTTGAAGACCTGCTTCTTATAGGTCTCGGCATTCTGCGCCACCTCTTCCCTTGTCAATCTATTCCTCGTCTCTGACTTCCCGCTGGGATCCCCTATCATCCCGGTAAAATCGCCAATTAAGAATATTACCCTATGCCCCATCTTCTGGAAATGACTCATCTTTCTCAACAAAACGGTATGACCCAGATGAATATCCGGCGCCGTGGGATCAAAACCGGCTTTAACTACTAATGGCTTATTATCCCTCTCAGATATCTCTATCTTCCTCTGAAATTCATCCAGGGGGATAATCTCCTCCACGCCCCTCTTAAGCAATTCAACATAATTCTTTACCACTCCGATCTCCAATCAATCTAAAGCTTTCTAAAATTTCTGTTATTCAAACAAATTATAGTAAATATTTTACAATTCAAAACGCCACGGCTCTCATCACTCAAAAAATAAAAAATTATCCTCACATCAAAATCATGCATGCCCTCTAAAAACGGAATCAAAAATTATGATATATAAAAATAGTAAATATCTCAAATGTCAATCGCTAATTGAGTCTCTCCCTTAATTATACCAATAACATCTCTATATCATATTAATGAAATGAAATATACACGATTCAATTGACGCTATATTTCATCTTTTAAAGGGAGGTTTTCAATAAATTACTGGGGAAGAGCGTAAATTCCCTCCATGAGCGGCGATTTGGGCGTTCTTCAAAAAGTTACTTAAAAACATCCCCGGTCTCCATATACCAAAACACAAAATCAAGATGATTCAATGGGATTCTTATGTCAGTTGCATAGTCCTTCATCCTATTCTCCATATCAATATATCTCTTTTTGGAGAGTGAATCAGGAATCTCGTCAATAACCCTTGACAACCTTAAATTCTTGAGAATATGCCTATCAAGAATAGCAATATTCTCGCTAAATCCGATATTCCTAAGAAAATGACTCGCCTCCTTATAGCCAAATCCCTTAATCCTCTCTACTAACCAATCTCTCTTTGAGTACACATTATCCAATTGATTGATCGAATTTTTTAATGATATCTTGCCATCTGTTATAAAAAGGTTTCTGGACAAAAGAATATATTCGGTCTTTCTATTCTTAAACCTGACTAAATTCAATTCCATATTTATATCATTATAGCATCCGTTGAAGAGCAAATTCTTTTTCCTAAGATTATTAACCGCTATCCAACATGATTTTGCCCGCGATTGAGGTGTCAATAGGCAGAAAACAAGCTCAGCAAAGATATCCTTATCATCGAATTCTATCCAAATGCGTCTAAAACTCTCCAACTGCGTCTCTATTCTGCTCCTAATTGAGTTGTATATTTCGACTATCTCCTTCTGCCTTTGATTCATCACCAACAACCTTAGATAAAAGTCTATGGACTCTTCCCTCCATCAATTCACAGAGCTTATAATATAACTCCTAGGTTATCTCCCTTGCTCTCCATGTCATCTTCTCATAGATATTGTCAAATCCTCCATTTGACATTATGGCTATAACGTTATCCCTTTGGGGATCTATCTCCCTGAATGTGAAATCAACAATCTCATCAACACTATTAAATAGAAAGGCATCCCTTTTCATATTAATTATATCCTGTTGAACCCTCTCAATATCGATCCTATCTGATTCAGGAATGGATTGCAGTTTAAAGGGTCTTTTAAAGAGGATTCTATTGGATGGAGCGAATGAACAAGAAAGCTCATCCTGAAAAATATTTCTTCTGCTTGTTGCAGATCTTGGTTCATAGATAGCCCAGAGGATTGAGTCTGGGTATCTTTTCCTCAAACCATTGAGGAATGAGCTGATCTCAGTGGGGTGGTGTGCAAAATCTTCATAAATTTTGATGGTATTGCTGCTAAAGATCAATTCCTGTCTCCTCTTTACACCCTTGAATGTCTTCACAGCATGCTGAATATGGGCCTCATTAACACCTAGCAGTAAGGCCATTGAAACAGCTGCGGCAATATTAGCATAATTATAGTCCCCAAAAAGCTTTGTGACCAACCTAATATCATTAAACTGTTTAAATCTAATCTTGAGTTCAGAAAAATCGCCGGAATGTCTTAGAAATTCATAGCAGATATCGGAATCCAAATTTCCAAAGGAATAGCATTTTGCATAGGATCTTGATACAACTTCACTCAGGTGAGGATATTCATGGGATAAAATGATGTTTCCCTCAGATGGGATAATGTTAACAAGCCGTTTAAACCATAACTTTATCTCATCAAGGCTGTTATATATATCAGCATGATCAAACTCAAGGGAGGTAAGCACTAGGTGATGGGGCCTGTAGAGAATAAATTTGGGAAACTTTTCAAAAAAGGCGGAATCGTATTCATCACCCTCAATAATAAAGTATTTACCTAATCCAAGTTTAAAATTTGTATTATAATTTCTTGATACACCACCTATGAAAAAGGATGGCTCCCCCCCAGCATGCTCCAATATATGTGATAGAAGCGCTGTTGTTGTGGTTTTGCCATGTGTTCCTGAAACAGAGACAACCTCTTTATCCCTTAAAAAAAAATTGTACAGCGCCTGAGCCATAGAGAGATAAGGTATCCTTCTATTCAGTGTATATTCCGCCTCTACGTTACCCCTGCTGATAGCATTCCCAATAATAATAAGATCAGGATCATCGATATTATCCGCGTTAAATCCGATATGCACATCAATATTCCATTCATGGAGTATATCACTCATGGGAGGATATACATTATCATCAGAACCAGATATATTAAAACCCATCTGCTTCAGCATACATGCTAGAGTGCCCATTGCAATTCCGCATATTCCAATCATGTAAATACTATGAATATCCCTGGTCAATTCTGTATTTCCTCTTGTTTGGCAGTTTTCCTATATATCAATTATTAAAAATAGAATGATATCAATAGCCTTCACTTCTGATATGGATTTCTCAAAATAAATCCTGTATAATTCCCAGTAGCATATAAAATTTTAGATTTTATGATTATATTATAACGGAAAGAAATACCAAATCCTAATGGTCACTCTTTATTATTTGGACTCTATCAGATTGCTTGAGTTTCAGTTTCTTATAATTTTTATATTCTCCTGGATACCACCCTGTGCACTTGCCAAGCTTATTCACTACCCTTCTTCGCAAATCCTTCATATTTGGCTTATATTGAATCGATGAAGGATCGAAATCAATATTATAACCCTTAATAATGTCAGTCATTACCTTAGGGTGTTTCCCGTTAAAGGGTTTCATGCATTTAGTATCCATTTCATTGAGATAATTATAGTCCATTTGATGAATATTTTTATTATATCCCCTTCCATGATGCAGCTCATCATGTTGTTTTATCTTTTCTGCCATAACCTTTGGCGGACGCACCCACCCATAGTGAAATATTCGACATCCGGTATCAACAACCCCTATTTTCCTTCCATCAACCCTGAAGCTCTGAGCAGATCGCCAGGAGATTATTCCCCTATGATTTCGAATGACCCGAATCTCCTTTCTATACCAGTGGTAGGAATCCCCATACCAGCTATAATTCCCAAAAAAATGGGTGTAATCGAAAAGAAATCCCTCCACTTCCTCATCCTTACTATAATTTTCACAAAACTTTACAATTCTATTATGGTCATCTTCGTGAAAGACTTCATCAGCCTGAATGTAGAAAGCCCATGTGCCGGTGCATTGGAACAAAGCCAAATTGGATTGTACGGCGAGGATTCTACCTTTTACAGTAAATCTAGAATCCCAAGTTGTCTCAAGTACCTTTATCTTCGGATCTCCAATCCTTTTGACTGTCTTAAGTGTGTTATCATCGGATTTGCCTATTGTGATAACAAACTCATCAACCACTGGGAGAATAGACCGTATTGATTCCACAAGTGGATAACCAAGCTTTATCCCATTTCTAACTGTCGAAAAACCTGATATGAACATATTTTCCTTTATGCCATCCTGCATGGCATTATTCCATTAAAAGCAGTCACTATTCTTTAAAATAACAATCTTAACAAGCATATTCTTCTTTTTCTCTTTAATATAATACGCCTTTACTTCCTGGCATATCTCAATAATCCCTTTACTTCCTTCAGTTTTATCCATTTTTATATAGCGAGTATTCTCAGTAAAATACAATATTAACTCAATTTTTCCCCTTTTGATCTCAATATTGTCACTATTTACACATATTACTCTCCCATGAAATATCTTTTTTTTTGCTTCCCGGCTAATTAACTCATTTGTTGAAGGGAAAAAATATATAGTTAAAAAAGCTATTGTACAAAGGATCTTTTTCATATCAATACCTCTTTTTTATAAAATGTAATAATGCGTCTCTTCTGAAAAGTTAGCCAAAATTAAGACACCTTCCCTGATAGTTATTGAGAGCATATGTATATGTAATTCTATTATACTAAAAACTGCTGCGAGTTTAATGGTAATGATTATAATACCGTTAATAATTGAAATTTATGTAAGTAATATAAGTTACGTAATTATTCTTTTATCTCAATTTCTGTTTATTTATTGAAACCTTCATTACAAAATATTTCACATAGCTTTAGGAAGTGAAGCATCAATGTATTAAATAACCTTTTTTATAAAATTTGTCAATATCAAAGCCATCTTTTTTCTAATAACTAAGTGAAGCCCTTTATAGGTTTCATCTCTATAGTCATTCATGTTGGATTATTACATTACTCAATAATCATCTCCACTTCAGTCATCGGAACATATTACTATCCTAACATAATAATATTTTCAGAATTATTGAAAAACAAGATAACATCCACATTCAAACCACAATTAACCGACCAGAAGGTCTCTAATAATTTTTTGATGATAAAAAAATTTTTGATTGTCAGTTTACTTTTGATATTGATATGTTGTTCTTGTTTGTTAAACAATATCTACAATTTTTTAATCCTCTATTTTCGGTTCCCACATACCTCCCCCGAAATGAGAGACCCTTGGATATTCATCCCTGCTTTTTAGCAGGGATGTTTTTTTTATATCCTTAATAATAACTATGCTGTATTCGACATTAACATAAATAATAAATAGTGTATTGTATTGACAATTTAATAGAATTATACTTACAATGTCCTCATTGCATTATGAGATAACTTCTCCTTGAACATAGGAACAGCTTCACTATAAGGTTTTCACACATCTCTGTAAACCTTGTTAAAAGAGGGGATCTTGCAAGAAAGGGAATAATTGTTGGATTACCAGGCAGCCATGGGAAAGACCATTGATCTTCATATTCACTCCAATTTTAGCGAAGATGCTGATCTTTCAGTTGAAGAGATATTTAAGTCTGCATGTAATTTACCCCTCTCCGCAATTTCAATTACTGACCATGACTCAATTGAATCTCTTGAGGTTGCCAGAAGTATTTCACCAAAATACGATATCGAATACGTTCCTGGTGTGGAGATAACATCAGTACTTCCGGTTGATGGTTCTCAACAACATATTTTAGGATACTTTATTGACGAAAAAAATAATGATCTAATTAATGCATTAGATAGAATCAAAAAAAGCAGAATACTCATTACAAATAAAAGAATTGAGATGCTGCAAAATCTGGGATTTGCAATGAATGAGGAAAGGATATGGGACATGACTGGCGGGAGATCACCAACAGCCACATCAATAATGGTGGAAATATTTGATAATGAAAAAAACTTTAATGATGCAAGATTATATGAGTATTTTTATGGAGACAAAAAAGATGATAAATTGGGTTCATTTTATAGAGAATATCTCATTGAAGGGAAACCAGCATATGTCCCATTTCAGACAATCGATATTAAAGAAGCGGTAGAAATTATAAAGAAAGCTGATGGAATACCAGTGCTTGCTCATCCCAAATTCGTAAAAAAGCGTGAATGGCTGGACCAGATAAGAGGTTATGGTATCGAAGGCATTGAGGCGATATCAACATACCATACCCCTGAAGACAGAAAATTCTATTTGGAATATGCAATGAAAAATTCTCTATTGATTACTTCTGGCTCAGACTTTCATGGTCCAACTGCAAAACCAAAGGTAAAGCTTGGTGGGATTAGTGGAAATGATTACTCTCTTCTCCAAAAGATCAAGGATTTCTATGTATCAATTATGAATACTAGCTACCAACCTATGCCAGATCGATAAGATTAATATAATAAAAAGTTAGTATTTAAGATAACAATTGCAACTTGCTTCATTCTATTGTTCAGAAATCCCACTGACTTGCGCTACTTTATCGAGTTTGAATTCACTAATAATATCCTCATCTTTAGGAAAGTTTGCTAATATATTCTTTTCCTCATCAGATGTTCCATAATAGGCTTCATGAACCAACTTTCCAATAATCTGCTTTATGTCTTCTTCTTTATTATTATAGATGAATAAAATATTTGGTCCAGACTTAAATCCCCAATGAAACCCATCGACAAGATCTACAGTAAATGTTTCTGTAAAGCCATCGCCATCGGCATCCTCTGCAAAGTAAACCGTATCATTAAGTGTTTTGCCAGATACTGCTAAAGCATATTTAGTTTCAGCGTCAGAAGCCCCGACAAAAAGAGACTTTTGAATGGGATTCCTTTCAATATGCAATCCAGCTTCACTTCTGTTGTTCAACAATCGTCGAAATACATTAACATGCTTCTGTATAAAGGAATTTCTCACGTTTGCATAAAAATTCCCAAAATTTTTCGATACAAAATCTTTATTTGTATTTATCATTAACTCCACTCTTCTATCAGTTATACGGATATAATCTGGTTTTTTGTCTATCAGGTTTACCCACAAAGAATCATAAACCTTCCTTTCTAATTCAAGCAAATACCTTGTTGTCCGAATTACATTCGCATCATCATAACCATCCCTTAAAAGATACATCCTATCATCCTTTATTATCAATAGGCATGAAATAGAATCATCAAAATCATCAGAAATTTGTCTTTGAATATGCTGAAAGGCAATTCTGTTTTCGTGATAACGAGATACTTTTTCAATCTCGATAAGCTTAAATGGAATATCTTTTGAATATGAGTTATTAGTTTGAAATATTAGTAATGAAATTAAAACGATTAAGATTGCTCCTCTCCCAACTTTTCCCAACATTATAATACCTCCATGTTAATGATAAAGAATATCGCAGATTTGCATCCATAACAATCGCTGCGAATATATTATCGAAGAAAATGCAGACATATTCAATATTTTATGTAAAAAAAATATAACTAATTCTACAATTTTATATAACTTAGTATATTATACTATAGATATAATAAATTATTTTGTCAAATACTTTCTCAATTAAGATATGAATCCTTAAACAGGTGTTTAAAGTCTAAATTGCATAAAATTTCACAGAACTATAGGGAAGCCCTTCATGCAGCACAAGGGGATGAAGATGAGTGAATATATTAACTCACTTCATATAAAGAAAGCCAAGGAACTGCTCATAGGCAGCGACCAGGATGTAACACAGATCGCTTCTATGATTGGTTTCAACAGCTTGTCAACGTTTTATCACACCCTCCAGAAGATGATATAGATAAATCGCCTACTAATCATAGAGATAGGAATCGGGAAAACGAATAAAATATATGCTCGATTCTAAAGACGAAGATTAACAACATTTATGCAAATCATGAAATCTCTATTAGTGAAATTCCTTTTATTATTGTCAATTTTTAAATATGGTAAAGGTAGGTTCACTTTATAAAACTCAGGTTCGGCATTAATAATACTTCTATTGTTTTCTACATCTTGTTTATAATACCGTGTTGAATTGAAAGTTGTTACACCACTTACAACCGACATCATTATAGGCAATACAATATGAGATGCAGAATCTAAATTAGGAGATGAATCTTGTATCTTATTAGAGACATATTCAGAAATCAATAATCCTGTAAGCCAACCAATATAACTGGAACCAATTGTCATACCTAATGATCCAGATTCTGTTTCTGTATCTCCTACAATATATATACCTAATCCTGAAAACGCAGGAGCAGAAAGCATTGCGGGTAATCCAGCTAAAACACATTGTGCATCGGGATTTTTTTACATTCATAGTACGCTAAACCTATAAATAGAGTCATACCTAAAGTATGGCCACCAAGGCCTGCTATAAACTCATAACCAATTCTATTCCATTTCAAAGGAGGTCTTATATTATCTAGTTCATAATCACGAGATAAATCAACATTAGTTTCTTGGACAAATATTGAGGATTCACTCTTTAATAGTGATTGTATAAAACAAGGACATTCGTTAAAGGAAGGATCTTCTATGATATTTTGACTTTTTTCTAAATTATCTAAATCCTGATTTATTGTTGTTACATTTCCAAAGATGTCTGATAAAATAATTTTAAATGATAAAAATGTTACGATTATAATTGAAATCAGACTCCTCATAATTCTCGCCCCCTTTCAGGAATACTTTTAACGGCAACAAAATTTTAAAATAATCCTGATTTATTTTTAAGTCAATTAAATTTTGTCTCCCAGATAATATCACCATCATATTCTTCATCAGCCTAGCGACTCCAATAACGCCTTTAATCTTATTAATTGCTACTAATTTCAACTATAATAAAAGCTTACGCTGTTTCATGAATTTAAACTAAATTTAAATTCGGGAACCATAAATAATTCAGTATTCTAATATTAATATTTTTATTGATTTCCCAACATCTATATACTATAATATTAAAACGAAAATGAACAATAATTATCCTACGATAAATATAGAAATGATAAATAATTCTTCAAAGGAAGTTAAATTCCATGTATAAAATATTGCTACTATGCATAATACTAATCTATACCATAGGGTGTTCCAGCACAGAGGATGAATACGCGAGTGTTATCTTCTTTATTGGAGATGTAAAGAAGAACAATACTGAGATTGATATTGGTGAGATAATAGCCGAGAATGACATCCTTACAACAGGAGATATATCTTCTTGCGATGTAAAGATTGGCGGCTCCTTTATTAGGATAAAGGAAAAATCAAGTTTATCAATCTCATCGTTAGTTAATAAGAATAATATCGAAAATACAATTCTTGGATTAAATGTGGGACGACTTTTATGCAAAACCAAGAAACTCCTAAAATCTGAGAGTTTTTTAGTTAAAACGCCTACTGTTGTTGCTGGAATTCGTGGGACAAGATTTTCTGTTGAGGCCGATATTAAAAAGACTACTAGAATCAAGGTGTTTAATGGAAGGGTTAAGGCCATAAAACGCATTAAAAAACTTGAAGATAAAGTTGAAGAGTTATTGAATAAAGCGCCATCGCTCACGGAAAATGAAAAAACAGTTATAACTGAGAAGGATGTAAAGAAGACTGAGAAGGTTGTTGAAAAACTCATTAAAGAAGGAGCACAAAGGGGTGTACAGATAGAAGTTGCCAAGATTGTGGAAAAGATAAAGGATTATGTCGTGGTATCGAAGAAAAAGATACAGAAATTTAATATTGAGGATTTTCAAAATGAGAGAAAGGAGATTATTGCTGTCCAGGAACAGCCCAAAGAGGTTATAAAAAAAATTGCCAAAATTATACAATCAGATAAGGAAAAACCAGAACCAGAGGGGATACTCCTAATAACAAAATATGAGATATATTTCATAAAGAATGGTAAGAAGATATGGAAGGGAAACATAATAAAACCACCTATCAAGCAGGAGGATAAACTATACATAGCATCAGGCGATTTTGTGTTTTGTGCTTCAGTTAATGGACCTGTTCTATGGAAGAAAAGGATCATTAATGATGGGGACATTCAAATTAAAGACAATAAATTGCATGTCTCTTCTAAAGGAAGCATTAGAAAGCTCAATATTAAAAATGGGGAAGAGTTAAAAATATAATATCCTTTTGATCATAAATCAGAATGTAATAGCAATTAGGCTAGTATTGAATTCCCTCAATAATGTATAAACAATAAAAATTAACATATTCCATCAAGGATGAACGCAAGCAAATAATTTTTAGTGATGATGACTTTACTGTCTAATAGATAAAAATATATCATACATTACTGTATTCTAAAATAACCCATGGAGGGGTTATTTTATTATTTAATCATTTCTGGAAATGGATAATAATAAAATTAATATAATTGACTTTATAATTAAATCATTCAATAATATTATTCATTCATTTCAATTATCCTCAGCCATATGACAATAAAAGACATAATATTATAAATAGAAAAGGAAGGCTTATTATGAGACTAATATTTAATATCTGTATGTTGATTATGATAATGGTCTTTATCTCTGAGATTGATGTAGTATCCCGCACAAAAGGAAGACCAATTCAATCAAACATAGAACATGGAACATTTGTCCCAGGTGATTTTGTTACTCCAAGAAAACTTGAGAGTATGCCGGTTCCCAACTCAAATGAAAATTATGCAATCTATCAAGCAATCGGGAAGAAGAGCAATATAGTTATTGGCAATTTCCGATCCAAGGAGAGAACTATTACCCTAATCACTGATAGTAATGTGGATGGGAAGGTTGATATTGTGGCTCATTGGTTGGTTGACTTAAATAGAATCGATATTGAACCAAAACCAAATGAGTACTGTAACCAAGAGAAGTATGCAAAAATGAAAGAAGAAATTCTCAATGGGAAGAGTGATACCATATCCCCGAATCCCGAAGGATTACTATATGCAAGGCAGTTGATGAAGACTCCTTCAAACATTACCAAGGTTAGACATGGATTCAGGATTTCTATGAAGGATACCGATGAACCTACAATGGTGAGGGTAAGCTATTTCTTCTCTCATCACCCTGTTGATGGAGCAGACATCGCTTTTCATATAAAATACTATAATCTTGGAACTGGCAGGGTGAGTCCAATAATAAATCATACTGTATATTGCAAGAAAAGCTATGATCCCTTTGTTATAGAAACAGCTAAAAAGCTGATAAAGGAGACGGCAAAGTATTACTCTCATTAACCTATACCTAATCCTATCGCATATCAAATAGAGTGTGGATTTTTATTCACTGACTCAATTATTGAGAGAACAAGCATAGCACCTCTTTGAATATTTTTGATAAGAATGTATTCTTTTTTGGTATGAGCGTTTTTCATCCCTATAGATAGATTTACAGCCTTAATCCCAGCCTTATTTATAATATTAGTATCGCTACCTCCTCCAGAGGTCCTGTATTCAGGTTTTAATCCGATTTTCTCTATTGCTGTATTTACTATTTTTACAATCCCTTCATTCTCTTTTATCGAAAATCCTGAATAGTCGACTCTTCTTTCAATATTCGCTTTTGCTCGATAACCCCTTGATACATCCATTATTATATCCCTAATCTCTGATTCAAGCGATCTAAGCCTACTTCTATTTATTGATCTTGCTTCAAGATTAAACTTGGCGCTCTCGGCAACAATATTTGTCGCGCCACCTCCGGATATGCTGCCTACATTTACGGTAGTCTCCTCATCAATCCGGCCATGCGGCATCCTGCTGATTATTTCAGCAAGTACTCTAATCGCACTTACCCCCTTTTCAGGCTCAACACCGGCATGTGAAGATTTACCCCTTATTGCTACTTCCATCGTGATATGAAATGGAGCCTTGAGTGTAATCCCTCCTATTTCCCCATCGCTGTCAAAGACAAAGGCGTATTTAGCATCTAGTAACGATAAATCAAACCCCTTAATACCCTGAAGACCAACCTCCTCAGCACAGGAGAAAAGGAACTCGATTCTCCCATGAGGTATCTTGCTCTCCTTAATAAAATGTAATGCCTCGAGAAAAGAAGCTATTGCAGCCTTATCATCAGCACCAAGTATGGTTGTTCCATCAGATGATATTTTTGTTGCTGTTATTATTGGTTTTACATTCTCACAGGGCGTTACAGTATCCATATGACAAACGAAAAGGATGGGCAAACCCATATTATCCTTTCCATCAAGTCTTGCAAGGAGATTATATGAATCATTACACTTATGCTTCTCATAATAAATGCCTAAATCCTCTAATACATCTATGATATAGGAGATCACCCCACCCTCATCCCAACTTGGGGAGGGGATTTTTACTAAATCGACGAACCTTTTAATCAATCTCTCCCAATTTACCTCATACATCCACTTACTCCCAAGGATTTTATTATAAAATTTAAATGTTCAAGATATATTCTATGGCAAGAAAAACAAAAATAATTACCTGAATCAATTATAGAGATAGGGTAGTCCTTCCTTTGAACAGATACTAGGATGAATTCTTAAATTGTTTTATTCTGAGTGCGTATTCCTCTATTATCTTTTCTCGACTATGAATATTTTTGCTTTCAGCATATAGATGAATTAATGGCTGTGTGGCATCTGGCAATATTAGTATCCAGGCATCCTCCTTATTAATCCTTACTCCATCAATCATATCAATATTATCAGTATCAGTCTTTGCAGTCAGACTATTCATTATCGTTGCTTTTTCATCAATTGAACATGGAATTGATACCCTTAATATGTTACTTTTGGGAAGGCTCTCTCTCAATTCGTATAGCGTTGTATCCTCTAATGTTGCGAATTCTAGAATTTTCAAAAAGGTTATCATAGGATCATAATCCCTTTCAAGATAAGGATACCGGCCAGAAGTGCCTTTAAGAAACAAGTCGTTAGTGTCAACCGGCGATCTCATCTTAGAGCTTATTCGAATAACCTTTCCACCATAAGAATATGCAATTTCGTCAATAATCATAGAGGATGTAACAGGGATGTTAATGATCTTCTCATTCCTATATTTCAGATAATATATACACAGAATAGCGCTTATATCATCATTGGATAGGATGTTGCCAGTCTCATCAACAATAGTCAGGTATTCACCATGTGGCCCAATAATTACTCCAACCTCCTTGTTCGCCTTTGCCATAGCTACAATATTCTCTATCGCTTTTCTAGTTTCATTTTTCACCTCTTCCTCACTTAGAAACTCCTTTATCTGCCCACGTAGAACAATAACCTCGCAACCAACGCTTGATAACAACTCAGGAAAGACATAAGATGTGGAACCGTTGAAACAGTCCACTATGATATTCCATTTCCTCTTTTTTATAAGATTGAAATCCACATAATTCTTAATATTTGAAATATATGATTCAATCTGGTGTATTGGGAACAACATTTTACCAACTTCAAAGGCATCCTTTCTCGGATAGTCTCCCCTAAAGAAAATGTTCTCAATTCTCTTCTCATCACTTATTGGGATCTGAAAGCCATGTTTGTCGAATATCTTTATTTGAATATATTGCAAACCTGCCAATGGAGATTTTTGAATATAAATTCCCATATCCGAATTGAGTAGTCTCGTAGTATATTTATTTATTGGTATTGATTCAATTTCCATATCAAAGACATCAACCCCCATTGACAACAAACCTGACGAGATAGCCCTTTTAATTAAGCGGGAGGCCGATGTAGTATCACGACTTATCACAACTGTTGAGTTCTTGTTAAGATATGCCCCAAGCGCTGATCCCAATTTTGCTGCGAATTCAGGTGTTATCTTAATGTTAAAGGATCCGATTATGCCTTCAATACCAAACAAAGTCTTTTTTTCTCTCTGACCCCAAATAAGGTCCGTTGTAAGCCTTGTGCCCTGCTCAATCACCTTATCTGGCCATACCCTGATGTCAGATGGTACCTCAACTCCACTACCGATCTGACAATCATCGCTGACAACCGCTCCCTCATAAATTGATACTGCCTCTTCTAAAACACACCTCTTACCTATTATTGCGCCACGCAATTCGGATTTAGGCCCGATTACAGTGCTATGATGTATAATGCTTCGTCTAACTGATGCATTTTCTTCGACAACACAATTATCACCCAGGATTGTATATTCGGCCACCTCTGCGCCACTTTTTATTCTCACGAAATCACCCAATATAATGGGCGCTTTAAGCACTGCATCTGCAGCGATATCGACATTCCTGCCAACCCAAATATCTTCATCAATCTTTTTCCCCATAATATCTATTTTTACAAGACCATCTAAAATTGCTTTATGAGCCTCCCTATAGGCATCAAGATTACCGATATCACACCAATATCCTTCTGCCAGGTATCCATAAATTGGAAAATTTTTCTTCTGCAACAATGGAAAGATATCCAGGGAGAAGTCGGCCTCTTTTTCGGGTATAAAGTCTAAAACCTCAGGCTCAATTATGTACATTCCTGTATTGACTGTATCACTAAACACCTCGCTCCAGGCCGGTTTTTCTATAAATTTTACTATTCTACCATTATCATCAACAATAACAATTCCGTAATCTACTGGTTTCTTAACATGCTTCAATACTATTGTAAATGATGAATTCTTCTCCTTATGATACCCTAATATATGAGTAATATCGAAGTCTATAACGCCATCACCGCTGAGAACAATAAAAGTATCATCATGATTTCCAATGGCCTTCTTTACACCGCCCGCAGTTCCATGTGGTGTCTCTTCAACGGAATATGTAATATTCACATTCCAATCAGAACCATCACCAAAATAATTCTGTGCCCCCTCAGGGAGGTAATAAAGACTAATGATAATATCTATTATACCGTGCTTTTTTAATAGTTTAATTATATGTTCGATTACTGGCTTGTTAATAATTGGAATCATTGGCTTTGAACGATTTGAGGTTAAGGGTCTCAGCCTTGTTCCCTCACCACCTGCCATAATCACAGCTCTAATCATATCTCCTCTCCATCACCTCAATAAGCTTGATAGTAATCAAATAATAAATTAATAATGAATATTTATTAATAATAAGTGTTGAAATAAATTGTATAAAAGAGATCCTTCACATCAATCATAATTCCACCCTGTTTGAAAGTTCATAGCTCTTATTTATCCAATCACCCCTTTTCAGCTTATGCCGAAAGTTTGTGCTATTATCATCAATTATTTTATAAATATAAGCAATATTATTACTTATTGCCTTCATATATAGATTTTGATCAATATTAAATCTATCTTTGAAATAATATCTAGCATAATCATATTTTTTCATAAAACTCTTGTCTAACCTCTTTTTGGTCTGCTCATAAAAATCTATGGTATTTCTTATTATATCGAATTCTGTATTAAATCCTTGTATTCCAGCTTCCCTGAATTCATAATAAAGGAACAATAATTTTTCTAAATAAATCCTATCTGACATCTGTCCAAGAATATCAGCAGTCCCAAGGATTGACCCAGCTATCCGCTCCTCATTCGAAATGAATGGGATATCATTCAAATTTGTATTGAGACCAGTACATCTAATCAATCTTGAGATAATTGCTATATTTTCTTGAGTTATATTAAATTTCCTCTCTTCTTTTACAAGAAAGGCGATGCTCCTTCCAATGTGAGTTTTGGTATATTTTGCTCCGGTCCCAGCGTTATCCCATTCTTCCTGAATATAGCCTGTATCGTGAAACATTGATGAGATAAGCAAGTCAATTGTTAAATCTAGGGGCATCTTCTTTTCTTCTTCAAGATTATAACCATAAATGAGTCTTGAGGTTGCCAGGAAGGCGTCAAGGGTATGATTTAAATTATGATATTCAGTATTGCATGCCTTATATCCTGGAAATTTTCCCTCAAAGAGTTTCTTGATATTTCTATAACTCCTATTTATAGCATTAAAATATTTCTTGGGGTAATGAACAGAGAATAATGTTCTAACTTCAGAAATAACGACCTTTGGATTAGTAGTATTTATGAAACTGGCCAATTGAATGTTATCCGCTTCCTTCATTTCTGACTCCAGTTTAAATATTCATTATAAGTCATATTGTACGATATAATAATAAACAAGATGCTACTTCACAGTTCAGGCTTGCTCATATATGCTACAGTTGCAGAATGATCCTATGATGTTATTACCCACTTAATTAACTGTCTTGTTTGTGAAAAAAGGTGTAATTTAGTAAATAGTATAATACTGGCAAAATTCCATAACTTGAGCAAGTAATTAATAAAAAAATATTTACCCACCCTAATAACTAATCAATGATTGAATTGAGAATTTATAATCCTTGTCTCAATCAGGAAACGAAAAGGCTTATTATGCTCATTTTATTAAGCTACAGAGTACAAAATAGAGGTGATTTAGCATTAGGGTTCATTCAATTTTATAATTTGATGAAACCATAATTAAGATTTCTAGCTGAATCCTTATTCCTGTAAGAGAAAAATTTATCATTATTCTGTAGTGTGCAGATCCTTGAATTAAAGATATTCACCTCAGGAATTCCTTCTTCAATAAGGGAGCGCTCAATATTCTTCCATAGGTCTAGATAGATATTCTTATCTCTAACATATAGATCCCTTTCAAATAAGGAAGCCACATCATTTCCTATTACATAGGACTCAGGACCAATTGAAGGTAGAATAAAAACATGGATATCTCTATTATTTGAAGAAAATATCTGCTTCATTTTGATGATCAGCTTTTTGGAAATTGATAGCATACACCCCCTCCACCCAGAATGAGCTGCACCTAATATACGGTTATGTGAATCAAATGCATAGACTGGCACACAATCGGCTGACCTTATCACAATACATACCTCTGGGATATTTGTAATTATTCCATCTGCATCATCAAAGAATAAAAAATTATCCCTGATAGGGCTATCAACGATGACAATCCTGTCTTCATGAAGCTGATTAAGAATGATAATACCTTTTTCAGGAAGGTGCGTGATCTCGCTTAATAAGGCCTTCTCATCCCATATTATTTGATCATCATCCATAGAGTAGTCAATATAATTAACTGCCCTGGATGCTGTCCCAATCTCAAGGCCAAAGGCTCCTGAAAGTGAGTAAACCCCATTAGCTTCTTTTTTAAATACCATTATAGATCTTATTATTAGTAAAATGGTGGGTAGTGCTATTAAATGTCCTCTGAAAACCTCTGCAAAAAAAGCATGTTTATTGAAATATACTCAAGTGGGAATGGATACCAGCATTTAATGTTAAATTAAAATGTCATATCTCTTCCTTTTGCTAAATCCCGATATCTTTTTATATCCCACTTTCTTTATCTTTTCAATTGCGCTATCAAACATATATCCTACCTCTTCAGAGGCATGGGAATCTGAACCCAGTGTTATTGGGACATTCATATTATAAAATAATGTTATTATATCATCAGAGGGATATATCTCTCTAACGGGTTTTCTGAGACCGCCTGTGTTGATCTCTACTGCTATATCCTTTTTTGAAATCATTTTCGCAATTCCAATAATTGTTTCTCTGAAATCCATTTTAGGTCTATGGCCAAATTTCTTAATTATGTCAAAATGACCAATTATATTAAAATATCCTGATAAGACGATGTCCAAAATTACACTATAGTATTCGTAATAAATACCATCAATATCCCTATTCTCAAATTCCCTAGCATATCTGCTTTGATCAAAGGCCCAATCACCCAAAAAATGACATGAACCGATCAGATAATCGAGTCTAGTATCACTTAAATATTGTCTGTTAAATGATTCTCTAAGTGGATAATCTATCTCAAAACCCAATTTTATATCAATCTTATCTCTGTAAATATCTCTATTCTTCTCAAGAAGAGCGATGTAGACCTCTGTCTCTTCAGGATGCATCGTAATGCCATCCCTGATCTCTAAAGGAAGTGGAGCATGATCGGAAAAACCAAGCTCAATCAAGTCTGAGGTAATAGCTGCATTTATATAATCCTCCAAACTACCTGAAGCGTGCTCGCATAAATAGGTATGGTTATGATAGTCAACCAAAGCCATCAATAACCATGTCTCGAATAATAAAACGATATCTCATCAAGAGCCTTTGAGATTACCCTATCATTTTTATTGTTATTTCTGATTAGGAATTTATCAATCTTGTTGTCAGGAGAGTAGGATATTATTGAAATTATATACCAGAGAGAGGATATTTTAATATCAGCACCTCGAATAAATGTGGCTGAATTTTCAAATAGCTCTTTATCAAAGAGTCCTGGTAGATGTAAGGGTAAAAATTCAGAATACTCTCCGAATTTTGAATTTTTTAAGGAATATAAATGAGGATGATGTAAATATATGACTAATATTCTTCTTCTTCGAATATATAAGGACATGAGTTCAATATTTTCAACCTCAACATGACGTGGTCTAAGAACAATCTTTTCAATATTATCAAGGTCTCCCTTTCTGGGATAAAGTGAGAGCAAAAATCTGATGTGATCAGCCCCTTTGACTAAACTTCGGTTGGCATTATATGATATTCTTGGATATATAATATCTATTCCAGATTTATTATATTTAAACTTATCACGAAGATAGAGCTTGTCAAAACGATTCTTTAAGAGATTATCGATATCATTATTAATATAGCTCTCAATATCATCAATTTCTATCTGGATATGACTTGCATCTTGAATATTATATTCCTTGTAATACTCCTCAATGTCAAACATGATTATAATGTTTAGCCAAAAGCCTTAAATAGGCAAGTCTTTTTTAAAGGATTTTAGCAAATTAACAATCATCCTTCTCATCAAAGGTGGAATTAAATGATAAATGAATACATTCAAGATTTCAGTTTATTGTTTGACAAATTCACAAAAACTAATAATATAAATAAATGTATCATGATTGTAACCTCAAAGAGGGGAAATGGAAGAGAAAGAAAATCATAATCAAACGATTGATGAAGTAACATCTAAGAGGAAAGACGAACCTAATAGAATCATTGTTGGGGAAGAAGCTACAGAACTCTTAAACAATGAAAATATCATCAATGCCGTCAATAACTACAAGGCAGATACAAAAGAAAAGGTGATTGCATTAGAATTTATTAAATCCCATATCCAATTTATAAATCAAATAGTTGAGAATGATATAAAAAAAGGGATATCAAGAAGAGATATCGAGGTTCAAGACATAGTATCACATATCAATATGATGATGCAAAAAAGAGAGGAGTATATCTTTACTTCAATTATTATCAACAGCCCTTCTCATTATAAATGTATAATGAAAGACATGCTTCAAAAGCCCAGAACGCAAAAAACATAAAGGGAATTAAATCAGTGGTCTTCCCTAATAAGTTTAATCTGCAGTCCAGCTAATTCAAATCATCAAGTGTAATAGTTAAGATAATATCTGCCCCTCCGATGAGAAAACCATCACATATTCCCCTCATGGGAAAAAAGTGTCAGATCTCGCAGCGTGCATCCATGTAATTTATTTGACAAAATCTTCATGTAACTACTCAATAATTCATTGATTCAAATTAAGATTGACTAATTACTGAATTTTCGAGCAGTTACAATAATAAATCTTCTTTATAATAGTTGACAAATTACTATATTATTCAAGAGATTATAAAAATAAAAACATTTTCCCCTATCCAAGTTCAGAATTTTAAGGAATAAATCTCAAAATAAAATTATTATTTATGGTTATTTATTATGGAAAGATATATTGAATGGGTAATTAAGCGGCCTAAAATTACACTCCTATGTTTTACAATCATAACAGTCATTTTTTCACTGGGATTGCCAAAACTGGTATTTGATTACTCTATAGATACAATGATGCCACAGGGAGATGAGGAATACATATATTACAAAAAGGCGCTGAAAGTCTATGGGAATATCAGCAAAATAGTAATGATAGATGTTTATAGTGATAATCTGTGGAGCAATGATGTTTTTATGGATATTGATAACCTCATATCAGAGATAGAGGAATTCAAGTTTTTAGACAAGGAATTGGAGGACTCAAGAATAACCAGATTAGAAAATGCATTTTCTAAGGGAGAAATAAAATATATTGATCTGCTTGATTATTTTAATAATGATATCGTGTTTCAGAAAACCTTAAGAAGAAAGATTAAAAAATATATAGGCAGGGTTGAGATACTAGATCAGAATGATCTTAATAAATTATTAAAAGAGATTGAAATAACAAATAGTATTAAAGCAAAGGAAAGGGTGAAGAGAATTGCCTCACTCTTTACTATGCAGGATGTGACAGGGGAAAATGACACCTTGGAGTTTTACGATTTAATTAAAAGGGATGATAATGGAAAAAGAATATTACCTAAATCGAAGGAAGAATATGAATTCATAAAAAAGAGAATAACAAAGACTCCCTTCTATGAACAACAGATTTATGCTAGGGACCCCAAGACTGGGGAGATCACTGATTTGGGAATTATCATTCAATTGGATACTACTGACGACCATCACGATATTGGCGAAGAGATATGGGAGATCACCAGCAATTACGACAACATAAGGGTTGTATCCTTGGGCGCCCCAGTAATGAACTATCTCGTAAATGGATACATGCAGGATGATCTAAAAAAATTTCTTCCAGCGGTATTAATATTGATGCTGATGGTTTTTTTCTTTAATTTTAGATCTCTGAGGGGAGTTGTGCTCCCATTATTGACACTTATAATCAGCGATATTTGGCTCCTCGGCTTTATGGGTCATGCAGGTTATAAGATAACAATAATGGCAGTGGGCCTCCCTTCACTCTTAATGGCCATTGGCAGTTCCTATTCCATTCACATAATGAATCAGTATTATATAGATTTTAATCTGATTACAGAAAAGGGGAGACATGAAGGCTTTAAGCAAGCTATGCATCATATCTCAATTACGGTTCTCCTTGCAGGTTTAACAACCTTCTTTGGATTTGTTACTATTACAACGAACAAGGTTACTGCCATAAGTGAATGGGCCTTCCTTGCCTCTTTAGGAGCAGTAATATGCGTAATCATTTCTATTACTCTGATCCCTGCTGTATGTGTCCTTCTTCCACATAAGATGCCCAGATTCATGTTAAACAAAGATAAAAGTGTAAAAGTCACACTAATTGATAAAATAACCTCCCTTATGACCGTTATCTCCACTAAACACTATAAGGCTTGTTTGATAGTAGTAATAATAATAATTTCAATATCCATTGTTGGCATGACTAAGATGAAGGTAGAGATGTCTCCATGGGGTTTTTTTAAAGAGGATAGCTATATCAGAATCGCTGACAGGATTATAGGGAAAAGATTTGGAGGATCATTTCCAGTTAATATACTAATAGATACAGGGGAGGAGGATGGCATTAAAAAGCCTGAATTCCTCAAAAAGGTTGATGAATTCTGCAAATGGCTTCAAAGTGAAAGTAATGTTGATCTCAATATTGGTCGGGCGAATTCCTTTCAGGATATTGTTAAAAAGATGCACATGGCAATGAACAATGATAAGATCCAATATTATAAGATTCCTGAAAAATATGTTGATGTGCTAGACTATTTTGAATTAGCCTCTGGGGAGGATTCAAATTCTGACGGAAGAATAGATGAATTTGAAATATTTACATGTCCGGAATTTAGAACTATTCATGTTTTTTCCCTGATGTTCGATAAGAAAAACAAAGTCCTCAGCACATCAGAAATGGATAGGATCTTAAAGAGAATCCGAGCCCATATGAAGACAGAATTTTCCGATTACTCATACAGAATAACCGGTGATATACCAATTTTTATACGTTTAGCTGAATATGTTGTGACCGGACAGGTCTTGAGTTTAATCTTATGCATAATAGTAGTCGGAATAATTATTGTATTGCTCTTTAAAAAGATATCCATAGGTTTAATAGGACTAGTCCCAATGAGCTGTGCTGTTATAATGAATTTTGGCATTATGGGCTGGTTTGGCATAGATCTTGACATGGCAACTGCAATTATTGCTTCAATAACAATCGGAATTGGTGTGGATGATACTATCCATTTTTTTAATACGATCAAACATATGTTGGCTCAGGGCTATAACATTGATGAGTCAATTGGGAAAACACTTGCGATTGCGGGGAAAGCCATTATCTTTACATCAATGGCGCTAGTTTTGGGATTCGCTGTTTTCTTACTGTCAACATTTAAACCGAATATGTATTTTGGAATTCTCATAGCTATTACAATGATCGCCACCACAATTGGAGCATTAGTAGTGTTGCCCTCTGTAATTAAAGCCACCAAGGCATCTTTAGAGGAATCTAAATCTGAATCCATTATTTGGAAATACCTCTACATTGGAAGACTCTTTGGCGTAAAGGTGGAAGATTAATATTTTTCATCCTCCGCATAAGGGCTATAGATGCAAATGGAACTTGTAGAATAGCGATAGCAATATTGAAGCGAGTTATGAGAAGGAAACAATTTCGACTTTTCTATTCTGAAGAAATAGTTTAGGCCCTATCAGGTTTACTTTACCACATCTCCCCATCGTGTTATCCTTTAATATAACAACACCCTCTAAGCCGTCGATTCGCTGAGCGAATTCGATTCCCTTAGGAATATCCGAGACATCCATAATTTGATTGCATATAGCAGTAGCTGCAGCATCAGCTAACGTAGCAGAAGGAGCAAGCGCTATGACAGCATCGGCCCTACCAAAACTAAATGAATGCCCCAACATTCCAGAAGAAGTACAAACCCCCAGAGGCATATCCTCAGGTTCTATCTCCAGGGCAATCTCTCCGATGAAGGGAGACTCGCCAGCATAGATATTTATCACCTTCTTTCTATCGACTTTTATAAAGATATCCCCCCCGTTCTCGACTATGATCTCTGGAGTAATTGCAAGCAACTCTTCCCCAACCTTCTGGGCAATTGCGCCAGCAACAGCGGCCATTGGTCCTACAGAAACCCTTTCTGTCATCTTTGACATTTCCTTTACTATAGATGGAGCATCTTCTTTAACTGGAAATGGTTCAAGGGCTGTTCGAAAAGATGGGTACCGTTCAACGTAATCATCTAATGAGGAGCGACATTTTAATACAATCTTTAGAGCCTCCTCCCTAAGCTCACATTGTGACCAGATGCATAGATCAGTCTCCCGGAATGAAGTATTGAAGGATAGTAATTCTCCCTTTATTTCACAATCATTAGATTCAACCATATTTCTAAAATACATCCATATCTAAAATAAAGGATAAAAATCGAAAAATATCTAATTATTCATATTAACCAGAATTGACCTGAGCCTCTCTTATCTTTGCATAAGCAAAATCAATAAATCTTTCAACCCATTCTGCATTCAGAAAAGTATTAAGTTCGATCATTTTTTTTATATCTTTTCTTAAGCTGGCAATATCAATATTGTCTGTCCTGATCGCATCGTCCATTTTAATACATAAAGCCTTGAGTTCTCTTTCATCATCTTCTAACTCATCAACATGAGAAAAAAAGTTATGCTGATTACAGCTAGGACATATTCTTGGCTTTAAACCGCTAGCTGTAGTATATATAGAATTTAATTCCCTCTTAAACTTACTTCTAGACCCTTCATAGCTACATAAAGTACATTTCATTCAATTTACCTCCCTTATCAATAAATCCTCCTTTGTCATTCAAATATTGCTTAACAGGCAGATAAAAGGATGGGGATTGAAAATCCTTTTGAGAAATTCCAAAGGAGAATTAACCGAATGTCAAGTTGTATTTTGCACAAAGAAGCTTCAATCATTATTTAATTTTGCTTGTCAGTATTATTCTTACTATACAGAAAACTATATACTTACTTGTTAGGCTTTCTAACTATCAGTGTAATATGCAGCTGTATTTCTAAAATATAAATGAAAAGTCTTATTCAAGGAGAATTAATAAAAAACCTTTAAGCTGATAATGAGGAGGGTGTCGAGTATTTATGTAGCACATTTGGAACGAAAATATATAATTTAACGTATCAACCAACGGGGAGCATAGAAGATGCAGAGTGTGTTACCTAAGAAGCCTTTGTGCAAACTTGGCGCAGTATCGATGATTACTGAGAAGACAGTAAGATGCATACATGGTTATATAGAATCACCTAGAATATAGGTTACAGATCTTTGCAAAACAAAAGAAAGACTCCTTTTCTTCCCTTGATGACCTCATTCATATAGCCCAAACCAATACTTCCGGAAGATATTACGGATTTGAGCAAGCAAATTCAATAACTTATCAAAAACCAGCATTTTGAGTTTTTCAAAATCCGCTGATGTAACCTTTTTTAGTTACTGGTAATAAACAGACTTCGACAATTCCCCAAAAAGAAGCATGGACATACCTTTATTGTGACAATGACAGTATGAAAATAATCGCCGGAAGAGAACTTATGATAAAAAGCATAGAAGTAGAATGATATGGAGATTAAGATCCTTAAAGACATTCTGGGTGCCAACGACCAGTTGGCCAATGAAAACCGCAAACTGCTGGATAAAAACAAGGTCTTTACTCAACTTGACTGGCTTTTTGTAAACATATAGAAGTAAAAGGCAAACTACCGATGAAAAGGTAACAAACCAAAATTTCATAAGAGTTATTACCTTTATGTTTAAAATCATCCGTTTCTCATCGCTATATTCTGAGAAGACAATAATATTACATTATTTTATAATTATCGAGCTAATAAAGTGTCAATCACCGAACTCGCTTTATTAATTTTTTTGAATGTTGCACGCTGGAATCTGGAATCAATGTTAGTGCGTAAAGTATATGATTTATTCAATGCTCTAATGCTCACAAAGAAGGACACGATATATTAACTCTCGATAACTCGATAAAGGTGAAATGAAGTAAAAAAGATGGATGCCCTTGGTTGGGTCTACGATCAGTTGAGTAAGAAATCAACATGAGGTCATCGGCATATGAAAGCTGAATTACTAGATAGAGATATTACTATTTCCTTCGGAAATAGAATATGTGAAAGATATTGAAAGTAAAAATTAAAAATAGAACTAAGCAGCATGCTGAGTCTGATTTGACATTTAATGATCATGGCAATAATTTGCTAAAATACAAATTAAGGGGCATGGCATCATAAGCCGTTCGAATCGAGTGATTCGCAACGGAAGCAGAAACGACTTTGCTAATAGAATGCAGGCCGGCAATTGGTGCAGTAACGACCCGTATAACGAGTACAACAACATCGGCATCCGCTTGACGAGCACAGGCAGATTTGTGTGTATTGAATTATTCACGGATAATTCAATTTCAAAACCGGAAGTTCAGTTGCCTTGCCCTGGGCTGGTTTTTTGTCAATAAGCAGGCTAAAATGATATATGCCTTTAGGAGTCAGGGAGTTTGTGCCGAGTTTTTCAGAGGATTATCTTTTCCAAAAGGTATTTAGTTGGGGAGCAATCGGCTCATATTACTCCCTCTACTCTCATCTTTACTAAATCCTTTCTGGAATAACCGAGTTGTCCACCAAGAATTTTATCATTGTGTTCACCCAAAAGAGGAGCAGGAGACTTAATATGCCAAGGGGTTTGTGATAATTTATAAGGTGCCCCCGGATATTTTATTTTGCCAGCCTCTTTATGATCAATTTCTACAAAATAGTCTCGATCTTTTAAAAGTTCAGATTTGTACAATTCTTCAATGGTGTTGATGGGCATGCAGGGAATGCGTCTCGATTGAGCTTCGCTGACTATATCCTCGAGAAGTTGTCCTTCTGACCACTCCTCTATCCTTGGCCTGATCTTATACCAATTTTCCCGCCTTGAAGCGCGATCCTGGCAAAAGGCTTCTTTTGTCCAATCAGGACTGTCCATCAGCTCCACCCAGGCATCCCAGAACTTGTCAGTATTACAAAGCATATAGAAGTAACCATTTTTACAATGACCCATCACAAATTCAACCTGAGGTTGACTCCCCTTAATCCTAGTCTTAATTATACCCTCATAATTATAAAGGCCAAGGTCTCGTCGGATCATAGAGGTTAAGGCTTCCTGCTCTGATATGTCTACGTGTTGCCCAAATCCTGATATGTTACATGCAAAAATAGCTGACATTGTGGTTATTGCTCCTCCTAAACCAGCAATAATTTCACCTTGATGCGGTGGCCCCTTCAAGGGTGGTTGTTCCTCAATATTATCTACACCAACATAAGGATTGGTAAATGCTAAACCGCTTAAATTAAAGCTGGTAAGCTCGCATGCCTTGTGATCTCGATAGGGTCCAGTATATCCAAAGGGAGTAATCGATGTTACAATTAATTTTTTATTAAGCTTTTTTAAATTTTTAAAATTTAAACATAGCTTTTCAACCAAACTAGGGGGATTGTTCTCAACGAGAACATCTGCAGATTTTACTAATTCTCTAAAAATCTCAGCACCAGTCGCTTTTGTAACATCTAAGGTTACACTTTTTTTATTGGTATTGAGATATAGAAATAGACCGCTCTTTTCATAGTGAGGTATGTCTTGCGGAAAAGGGCCGTAGCTCCTGGATCGGTCCCCAAAACCAGGCCTTTCAATTTTTATAACCTCAGCCCCCAAATCAGCAAGAAGCTTCCCGCAATAAGGCCCTGAGACAGATTCGCTCCACTCTACTACCTTTATGTCAGATAACGCTGATGGATTCATAGGTATTCAGCTCCTTTGTGTTTAATTCTTTCACGAGCATTTAAGGAATATCTAAAGGGATTCTTCCTCGCCAACATTATACGATGGTTCAGGATCAACGTATTTTCGGTAAGAGTGAAATACTTTCCAGTCATGTAATATAGGTGTGATTGAAGAGTTTGTTGTAGACAACTCCGCCCTTAGTCTAATTCTTCCATAGTCTCTTGCTATAGAAGAGATGTCAACTTGAGATTCGTCAAATCCCGCAAAATTTCCGAATAAACATGAATCTGGAATTAATGTCCAGGAATCGCCGGTATTGTATTCAATGTAATATCTTATCTCAGTATTTGTTGGCTCTGTATCATTGAAGGATAGTGTCTCTCCTGCAATCAGTCGAGTATTTTCATCCTCTGGAATCGCAACAGAGACAAGTGTTGAATGAGTAAAGACCTCCATCTCCACATAATCGATGTATAGACGTTCTCTACACACATCTGGCGCTCCAACTACCCAGGTAATATTGCCATCCAGTTCGTCTATGTAAGCGTCAAAATCTGAAGATATGGGACGACTTATCACTCCATCAGTTCCAGATGGGATGCTCAATTCGCTGCCTAATTGATTCCAGGATTCATCCATCCACCAGTCAGCGCCTCTCTCCAAAACATATATCCTAAAGTCACCACTTTGATCGCTATAATATCCTTCAAATGTCAAGTCTATATAAGTGATATCCTCTAATGGTTCATCGATTACCATATCCAGCCACAGCATCATTTCGTCACAACCCCATATTACACTATAACCGGGATTGTCAGTTTCCCATCTGTTATTATCAGAAGCAGCAATAGCTGCATATTGCGAATCTGTTGCCTCTTCATGATCATTTCTGCGAGCTGGATCGCCTTCAAAAGGGAAACGGTCAACATCGTTCTCATACGCTTTTGGAACTGATAAAGATTGAGTAACACCATCATAGTTATAGATTGTAGTATATTGATCGATATCAATAATTACATTATTGTTATATACACTTATATTACTAGATTCTTGGGTATCAATTTTAGTACTATTGTAAAAAGTATCAATAAAGTTGTCATTATAAAAGGTTAGTTCTTTTGAAGATACGGCAGAAACAGAATCATTGCCGTAATATATATAGATTACAGCAATTGAATCACTAGGGATTGTTGTAACATTCACCCATATTGAAGCCTCTTTTGCTACTACATCCCAGTTTTCAATCCAGTAATTTATCTCTGATTCGCTTTGAGTCATTGACTCATAATAAGTAAATCGTATATCATCGCCATTCTCATCTGCTTTGGCAAAATCAAAAGATGAATCCAAATTAATGTTTACCTGATAATTGGTTAGATCCCATTCAGAACCATTGTCAGATAGAATAATTTCTCTACGGTATCCCCAGGATATATCCCACCATTGTCTGTTATTTACAGTAATGGTGATATTCTCTAAGTCGCTCTCATTAGGTATTCCATTGTCAGTCACAGTGAATTTAACGTCTGTATAAATGCCGGATTGACTATAGTTGGGCGTCCATGAAAATATCCTTGTGTCGCTGTTAAAGTCTGCGCCTTTAGGAAGATTAGAGGCTGAGTAGGTCAAGTTGTCGCCATCCGGATCTGTTGAGAATATTGTGAATTCTAAAAGCTCACCCTCAGTGAGGTTCCTGTCTCCTATTGGATCAAGTACAGGAGGACGATTAATATTTCCCACAGTGATAGTGATAGCCTCATTATCACCCTCTGTGGGAATCCCATCGTCAACAACGGTGAAGGTTATATCCCTATAATTTCCTGATTGGGTATAATCTGGTATCCAGGAGAATACTCTAGTTTGGCTGTTGAAATATGCGCCTGTTGGAAGATTGCTGCCTGAATAGATTAGTCCGTCCCCATCAGGGTCTGTCGCGGATATAGTGAATTGAAGAAGCTCCCCCTCGCTAATTGTCTTGTCCCCTATAGTATCCCAAAGGGGGGGTCGGTTGACATTTCCGACGGTGATGGTGATCTCTTCATAATCATTTTCTGATGGAGTTCCATTATCAGTCACAACGAAGAGAATATTTTTATAATTACCGGATTGTGAATAGTCAGGAGTCCAGCTAAATAGTCTCTGGGGAGTATTAAGACTCGCGCCTGTTGGAAGGTTGCTGGCTGAATAAGTCAATTCGTCTCCATCAATATCAGTGGCGGATATTGTAAAGCTAAGGGTATCATTTTCATTGACTAGCTTATCCCCTATTGGTGTAAGGATAGGAGGGGAATTCACCATCCCGACTGTGATGTTGATAGCCTTAGAGTCGCTTAACGTTGATGGCGTTCCATTATCAATCACAGTGAAAAGAATGTCCTTGTGATTTCCGGACTGAGTATAATCTGGTTGCCAAAAAAATTCTCCAGTGGAGGCATTAAAGGTCGCTCCCCTAGGAAGGTTGCTAACAGAGTAGGTTAAATCATCCCCATCAGGATCCCTTGCAGAGATAGTAAACTGTAGTATTTCATTCTCCTTGACATGCTTATCCTCTATTTCCTCAAGGCAAGGAGGTCGGTTTACATTACCTACTGAGATAGCGATAGACTCAGAATCACTCTTTGATGGTATGCCGCTATCGGTTACAGTAAAGAGAATTTTTTTATAATTTCCTGTCTGATTATAATTAGGTGTCCAGAAAAATTGCAGGTTATGAGGGTCGAAGGTTGCCCCTGTTGGCAGGTTGCTGGCATAAAAGGTCAACGCATCATTGTCAGGATCTTCAGCAGATATTGTAAATTGTAGAAGTTCTTCATCCTTCACTGTTCGATCACCTATTGTCTCGAGTGTGGGAGGATGATTATTCTCTATGCTGTCTCCTGATGTTACGAAATCGGATGGATCTAAGACAGAATCACTTAACCCATTGCATGAATAAAAGGATAAGCAGAGGGTAAGTAATGCTAAAACGTATATTTTAGAGAAGTTGATTGCTATTACTCTAAGCTTATTCAAATTCATGGACCTGCTCCCTATTTTCTTAATCATTAATGTTCTTTATCCGAAAATATCTTCCAGTAATTGAGAGATTGTATCGAGAAGGATCAGTATCATCTCTTCAGGGCTAGGGATATGTATAATCATTTTAATGTCTTTATTTGAATTCTCTCCATCTACAACAGTGAATATAGATGGGAAATAAATGTCGTCATCTGCAATGTGGTATCCTATATAATCTCCTCCATCAAAAAAACCATTTCTATTTATGTCAAGAAAGGCTATGAGAAGGACGTTTGCAATGGGTACATTCCGACCATAAGGAAAAATCTCTAAGGTGTAATTTTGATCTAACACTCCCTTCTCGATTTTCTGATAAGCTATAATATTATCAACATTGATGAAATCTAGATTAAGTAAATTGATATCGAGAGCATAAGCAATAATTGTTAGTTCACCTGCATCTCCTCCCTCAACTGTTCCTGATATAGTTGAATCAAAACCATAAACACTTCGATTAACCTTTATATTTATCTCATCGTTCATATCATTTTGCAATCTATAAGTGGGGCTAAAGGCGTTGTAGTTAATATAAAACCCGACATAATCCCCCTCTGTTGGGAAGGGAAATCCGCTAATCAAGTCCTTATCCCATATCCCAGAGACGATGATATCATCTCCGGCCTGAAGATCTGTTTGAGAGAGGTCGATATTGAACCCTATTATTTGTATTCCCCTTTCAGGCGGTTTTATTCTTTGGAAGTATTTTATTACATTTACGGGATCATCAAAGATATCGCCGAAGTAGTTGGTTTTAGCGATTATGAGATAAAGAGGATCGGAGTCTTCGTCATAGACCTCTCCCTCTGGTATTTCCAAACTCCCAATAATAGGAATTTCATATCCCGAGGGTTCTGCTATCTCCATTGTCATGTTAATATGCTTATTGCTTATTAAACCATCATCAACAGTTAATAATGATGGAAGGTTATTGGACTCAACAGTATGGTACCCTATCATGTCACCAGCATCGCATATCCCATTCCCATTTTTATCCAGCATGGCCAGAAGATATACATTTTGTATTGGCACATCATAGCCATAGGGCAATATTCCCAGGGAATAATTTGAGTATGCAAGGTCAATCGCTTTCTTTTGGTAGCCAATTATATAATTGAAGTCTAGGGCATCCATAAAATTGAATGAATATATTTCTCCAGCATATGCAATTATTGTTAGCTCGCCAGTGTCACATCCAAAGCAAGTGCCTTCGATTTTAGATTCAAATGAATATATCATGCGATTAACATGAATATTGATGTCACTGTTTTCATGATTCTGTAATTTGTAGGTCGGGCTAATGGTGAAAGAATCAATATAAAAACCAATATAATCTCCCTGGGTGGGAAAGGGTAATCCTCCTGAATAATCCATATCCCAGATGGATCCAATTGAGATTTCATCACCCTCCCTCAAATCTGTCTCTGATAACAAGATGTTAAATTCAATGCTCTGAACTTCCTCCTCAGGTGGGGGACCCTCTACTGGTGGTTCTATTTTCTTGAAATATTTAACATGCCTGAATGGATCATCCAAAAGTTGAGTAGGGTCATCCGTTTCAGCAATAAATAAAAAGAGAGGACTGGAGGTTTCATCATATATTTCTCCCTCAGGTAAATGCAGACTTCCGCAAATTGGTATATTATATCCAGAGGGCTCAGTCAACTTAATAACATGACTAGGATCAGAATGGATAATCCTATCATTCATCGTCTCCTCATGAATTGTAATCATCCTTGGTAGATTGTAGTATTCATCAGAGTAAAAACCTATCATGTCTCCAGCATCAGGTTTGCCATTCTTATTGTCATCAAACAAGGCTAACAGAAGCACATTTTTAATAGGAATGTTATATCCATAGGGGAATATCCTTAATGAGTAGGGTAATGCAGAATCACCCTTAAATAATCTTTGGTATCCTACTATGCCATTTATATCTAATTCCCCGAAATCCGTCATGGATGTTAACTCGCCGGCATAAGCTACAAGAATAATATTACCGATGTAATCACCATCTATTACACCGGATACCTTGGCATCAAAGTTATAGACCCTTCGCTTTACTTCAATGTTCATTCCATCATTATGTCCCTCTTGTAAAACATAGGAGGGCTTCCAGTTCTGAAAGTCAAAATAGAATCCAACATAATCTCCTTCACCTGGCACTGGAATCCCATAATTGAAATCATTATCAACAAAACCAAAGATAAAAATCTCCTGCCCAGGAATAAGATCTGATTCAGATAGATCAACATTAAAACTATAATCACTTGTATCAACAGTAACGATCTGAACAATTGTATCATAAGGATCATTTTCGATTTTTTCTATATCATCGGTTATGGATATTGCTACAAATGCAGGGCCAAATGCTTCATCCTCGATTTCTAGGTTTCCTGATAGGATAATTTGTCGATCCTCATCCTTGGCACAATCTGCAATGGGTATCATTACTAAAAAAAGAACTAACAAGAGATTGATCATTTTAGAATTCATAATATTACCCCATTTAACATTTCAAAAAATTTCTATATATTTTTTTGGGAGCACAAGCTCAATATGATCGTGTTATGGATTACTTGAAATATTATTCAAGAAATAAAATTATACTTTATCGTTTATAATGATCAAAGGGTAAGAATATTTCTCCCTAACGCCAATGTCGGCAATGAGGCAAGGACATCTTTTTCTCATTTAGTTAGTAGTGTAAATCTTATTACTATTTTTGGGAAGGATTATGGATAAATTCGTGCTATTCCTACCCATGATGTTTAATTTTACAATTTATTTATATTTTAACATTTCCAGGATTTTATTAATACTATTAACAATAACGGAATATCAGTATTTATACCTTGCTTTTACAATAATAATATCATTATCTTTATATAATCCAAACATTGACTGGTTTGCAATTTTGTTGTCAGAGTCTTCATTATAATCCTCTATGTAAGCATAAGCGATATATAGTGCGAATCCGTTCTGCAAATCAACTCCAATCTCCGGTATAAACACCAATCCATTGTTTTGGGTGTCAACTACAGCGATCAGGGATAGTGTAAGATAATTGCTAAAGTAGCTGTCCTCAAACTTGCATGTCAAGATGTCGCTTAATACCGGTTGCAGGATGTCAGAATTTAAATAGAATGATTCATGCCACTCAAATGTCAAGATGGTATCTCCTGTATGACCTTTAAATATTCTGTTTAATGGAATAAAATAGTTAAAACCAACAGAGTAGGAAATATATTTTCCCTTTTTTAATTCAAATGGGAACTCTAGCTTATCCGCATCTACAATGTTATGTACATCCCCTTGGTCAACAACCCCTGACTTGTCAGGTGAAAAGGCAGTCTCGAATTGTGTCACAAAATTACCGAGAGGACTCTCGATAGTCTTTGAAAAATCGAGTCCTATTTTGCTATTGATGTTATATTCAGGTCTAACCAAAAGGGATACTGATTCACCTGGAATAGTTGTCGGGCCAATCGGCCTCATCACAGGATCAACATCTGGCCCATAAAAGCCGCTAAGCGAGAAGTCAATTCCATAAAAGCTGTATGATAATCGACAACCATAACCAAAATTTTTTGACACAACATCCAATTCCTCAGGTTTATCAGCGACAACAGGGAATGGGCCTTCCCAATATTTGATTGCCCAGAAAGTGTCCTTTCCAGCCATGAGCATTGGAACATGTATTGGCGCAAAGACAAGTTCAAGGGTTAAATCTGCCAAAAAAACCATACTCGATATGGAGGGGATGGGTATCTTTGTCTCATCGTCATCCTTAAAGAGGAGTTCACGAAAATCCTGTGGGTTGAAATAGGATGTAGGATTAACACCATCAGCAGTTCCCCATCCATATTTTTGATTACCAATCCTTAATCTTAGTGTCTCAATCCCATAACCAAAATATAATTCATTAAAAATGATTTCGTAGGATCTATTTGAAAGTCTAACATTTCTTGAAACATCAAAGTCTTGAGAGTATAAATAGTCTTCATTGTAACTTTCATCAACAATATTGGAATTAATGTATAGATTTATATCAATGGTTGATTGGAAATTTCCTCCAACAATTGAAAAATTAAAATTATTCTTTATTTCATTTTTAAGGTTTGTCTCTTTTGGGGTATTTTCTTTGTAAGTGCTAATAAAATTTTCCAAATCAATAAAGCCATTGAACTCATACTCTATTGATGATTCTCCCTCCATTTCATATTCTTCAAACTCGTAATCTTCTTCACCCTCAACAACAGCGGATTCATCTACTTTTTTGTTTATCTGTTTTGATGCCTGTGTATTTTGTAAAAAAATGAAAAAGGAGAGGATTAGAATAATGATTGCTCGGGTATACATTAGTGTAGTCTTTGGAGCAAATTCAAGTTCCTCCATATAGATAAAATACAAAAAAAAAGGATGTCCGTCAATTTTGATAGGTGATTAATATAAAATATTTATGGAGAAATTATTGTTTATGTGTGTTGTTGATTATTCATAATTTGAACTCATATGTGCATATAGAACCTATTGAATTAGATGGATAAATTTGCCAAAAATATAGTTAATGATATAATAGAAGAACATTATCAAACAATGTGATTTAATATCCAAATTAGTCCCTGTATAGTAGGATCCAAAATCGATTAGATACATGTTGACATTTTAACTGAAATTATATTAATTGATAAGCATCGATCTTTATGATCCTTTCAGTAATGATTTATTCATAATCCGAAAGAAATTTCAGAATTGAGATGTTTGAAATATTTATGTATGGCGTTCCTGCAAAAAGTCGATTTCTTTAATACTGATATTGATTATAGCCAATTACAGGCGGTTATAGCAAGATATGGAAAGCAAAATTTCATCAAAAATAGTTTTTGCAGTAGAGCCATGTATGATATGAATTTTTGAAAAATCCTATTTCCTGAGTCAGCAGTCTGAATATTGAGGGACTATAGTGAAAGGATAATGCATAAATCCTTGAAGCAAGGTTCTTTATGAAGAGGTTTTTCAACATGAAACTATCACAATTACTTAAATGAGGGTAAACCAAATGGATGTATTAATTACCGGTGGGGCTGGTTATATAGGAAGTCACGTGGTTAAACTCTTAGGTGAGACGGGTGATTTTAATATTACAACAGTAGATAATCTATCAACAGGGAAAAGGAGTGCGATACTCTTTGGTGAATTTATAGAGGCTGATTTATCAGATTTTAGTTTAATTGAGAAAATAATTCAGGAAAGGCGGTTTGACGCAATCATACATTTTGCAGCAAGCATTGTGGTGCCTGAAAGCGTAGAGAATCCATTAAAATATTATTTAAATAATACTGTTAATACTATTAATTTAATCAATCTTTGCAATAAATATGGAATTAAAGATTTTATATTTTCATCTACGGCCGCTGTTTATGGAAATCCAAGGGAGATCCCAGTGAGGGAGAATGAACCTCTATGCCCCATCAGTCCCTATGGCACAAGCAAGATGATGATTGAACAGGTACTCATAGATTCGGCAATGGCAAACTTGAATTTTCAATATGCAATATTGAGGTATTTTAATGTAGCAGGTGCTGATGTGAAGGGACGAATAGGTCAGTCTTTTGATAATGCAACACACCTAATCAAGGTTGCGGCACAAACTGTTCTGGGGGCAAGAGAAAAAATTGATATTTTTGGAGATGATTATGACACTCCAGATGGTACCGGAATAAGAGATTATATACATGTTGATGATCTGGCTATGGCCCACCTAATTGCTCTTGAGTATCTCCAGAGTAATGATAGCGATATATTCAACTGTGGTTATGGTCATGGTTTCAGCGTTAAGGAGGTAATTGAGACAATGAAAGAGGTGAGCAAGATAGATTTCCGGGTTGACTTGGCCCCAAGAAGAGCAGGAGATGCAGCAATCTTAATTTCTGATAATTCAAAAATTGTTGAAAAGCTAAAATTCAAGCCACAATATGATGATATTGAGCTAATATGCAAAACAGCCCTGGAATGGGAGAGAAAGTGTATTTAGGATAGAAACACATACAATCTTTGAAATCTCGAAATATTATTATGAGAGGTTTTCACTTGGAAGTGTAACATACTACAGTCTGAGTATAATGATCATTTTCATGCCATCAGAAATCAGCGCTCTTGGGAGATCTAGGGAAGGGTATTACATCACGTATATTCTGCATACCTGTAATAAGTTGAATGGTTCTTTCAAGACCTAATCCAAAACCTGAATGAGGAATAGTGCCAAATCTTCTAATATCCAGATACCACCAATAGTCTTCTGGATCAATTCCTGAACTCTTCATCCTGTTTAAAAGCACATCATAGCGATCCTCTCGTTCGCTGCCACCGATGATCTCCCCTATTCCTGGAACCAGAACATCCATAGCTCTTACTGTCTTTTCATCCTGATTCAACTTCATATAAAAGGCCTTAATCTCCTGAGGATAGTTTATTATTACTATCGGCTTTTTAAACTTATTCTCAGTAATAAATCTCTCATGTTCTGACTGAAGGTCGAGTCCCCATTTAACTGGAAATTCAAAATTCATGCCGGATCCAGCTAATATATCAATAGCTTCTGTATATGTTATAACCTCAAATTTAGAATTTATTATTTTCTCAATAGTATCTATTATCCCCTTCTTAATTCTGATATTAAAGAATTCCATATCATCCTGACAATTATCAAGACAATACTTTAATATATACCTAAGGAAATCCTCTGCCAATCGAACATTATCTTCCAGTTCAGCAAAGGCCATTTCAGGCTCAACCATCCAGAACTCAGACAAATGTCTAGCTGTGTTTGAATTTTCAGCCCTGAAGGTAGGACCAAATGTATATATATTACCTAAGGCTGATGCAAGTGCTTCACCCTCTAATTGTCCGCTAACAGTTAATCCGACTTTTTTGCCGAAGAAGTCCTTTGTGTAGTCCAAATCTTCATTCCCCTTAGCTAAACTCATTAGATCTAAAGTGGTAACCTTGAATATCTCTCCAGCACCCTCGCAATCGCTTGCAGTTATTATTGGTGTGTGAACATAGATAAAACCTCTCTCCTGAAAGAATTTATGAATTGCGAATGTCAAAGCATTGCGCACTCTTAAAACAGCCCCAAAGGTGTTGGTTCTTGGTCTAAGATGAGCTATTTCCCGCAAAAATTCAAATGAATGTCTCTTCTTCTGAAGCGGGTAAGCCTCTGGATCAGCAATACCATAGGCGATTATTTCCTTTGCCCTAATTTCATATCTTTGTCCCTTGCCGGGTGAATCCACCAACTCCCCTGATATGGATACACTACAACCAACGCTCAAAGCTTTTATCTCATCATATTTTAGCAGTGTCTCATCAGCAATCACCTGCATGTTTCTGATAGTAGAACCATCATTAACCTCAATAAAGCAAAATCCCTTTGACTCTCTTTTTGTTCTTATCCATCCCTTAATGAGGACATCATATCCTGAGGATTCTGCGTTAAGTAAATTGTTTATTATTGTTCGATTCAACTTCTTCTCCTAATGATAACATTACTTGATAATCATTCTTTGAGCAATGTTTTCCGCTTTATCTAAAGCATCCCTGAGTCTCTCCATTGATTTTCCCCCAGCTTGTGCCATATCCTTTCTTCCTCCACCCCCACCACCAATAATAGGAGCGATCTCCTTAACTAGGCTTCCACAGTCAATACCCTTTGCAACTGCTTTTTTTGTCGCGGCGCATAAAAGAAAGGCCTTGTCATTAGATCTTGATCCGAAACAAACCAAGGAATGCTGTTCCTTTGACCGAATCAAATCGGCTATCTCGCGAAGTTGATTAACATCAACATTATCGAACTGATGTGTAATCATTTTAACATCTCCAACCACTGAAGCATGCGAAATCAATGACTCAATATCAGTAATAAAATCCTCGGATTTTATTCTCTTCGATTCCTTTAAAAGATTATTGTAGCTTTCGACAATATGCTCAACCTTCTTGACTATCTCTTTTTCAGATACATTAAGACCTCTGCTCAGCTTAGATACTATTTCTTGTTGTACAATAAATCTATCCAAGATCCCCTTTAGCGTTGCAGCCTCGATACGTCTCATACCAGCGCCGGGAGAGGACTCCTTGAGTATCTTGAATACTCCTATCTTGCCAGTATTATCAACATGTGTACCGCCACAAAGCTCCATACTGTAGTTTTCTACACTTACAACCCTTACCATCTCATCATACTTCTCATCAAATACAGCAAGCGCCCCCTTTGCTGTGGCTTCATCAATATTCATTATTTCCGTTGTAACTGGTAAAGCACGCCATATCTTATCATTTACAATCCTTTCAACCTCAGCTATCTCCTCCCCTGTCAAGGGATTAAAATGTAAAAAATCGAACCTGAATCTTTCAGAGGCTACAAGTGATCCAGATTGTTGAATGTGAGTTCCTAATATCATCCTAAGGGCAGCCTGTAAAAGATGAGTGGCAGTGTGATTTGATCGTATTAGATTCCGTTTCAGTACATCTATTTCAGTCTTAACCCTATCTCCAACCCTGAATCCACCATCTGTAACCTCACCTGTATGGATAATAGTATCATTATAAATCTTTGTGTCGTTGACACAGAAGATGCCATTAGATGATATAATCCTTCCGGTATCACCGACCTGCCCTCCGGATTCCCCATAAAAGGATGTATCCTTTGTTACCAAGCTACCCCTTTCATTCATCTTTAGCTGGCCTAATACACCCTTATTGTTGGCCAGAACAAGGATATCTGACTCGATTGTATCGTTTTCATATCCCAAGAAATTGGTGCTACCAGCATTATTGGACATTTGTTCAAATATTTTTTCAAAAGCAGATCCATTTTTCCTCCAGCTACTTTTACCCCTGGTGCGTTGTTCCTCCATTGCCTTCAGGAATCCGACCTCATCAACTATGATATCATACTCCCTTGCGACATCAGCGGTGAGGTCAAGGGGAAATCCATATGTATCATACAACTTGAATGCAATCTCGCCAGGAATAATTTTGCCATCGAGATCTTCTATCGCCTGCGCGAGAATACTCATGCCATTATCTAAGGTTCTGTTAAACTGTTCTTCTTCATAGCATAGTATTTTTCCAATTTTAGTTTGAATATCGAGTAATTCCGGATAAGCATCCCCCATCTCCTTCGCCAGTGTTGAAACAAGATTATGAAAGAAGATAGGGGGAGATTTAAGTTTATGTCCATGTCGTATGGCACGACGAATAATGCGCCGCAAAACATAACCACGTCCCTCATTGGATGGCAGTACATTGTCAGCTATTAGAAAACTGCTTGAGCGGATGTGATCAGCTATAACACGCAATGATTTGTTTTCCAAATCCTCCTTGCCAGTTACTTCAGCCACAGCTCTAAGTAGATTCTGGAAAATATCAATATCATAGTTGCTGTGAACACCCTGAATTACTGCGGCTAAACGTTCCAATCCCATACCTGTATCTACAGATGGTTTCGGAAGGGGGGTTAAGGAACCATCAGCAGAGCGATTGTACTGCATAAAGACGAGGTTCCATATCTCCACAAAACGATCCATATGATCATTAGGGCTTCCGGGAGGCCCGCCTGGCACATCCTTGCCATGGTCATAAAAAATTTCAGAACATGGACCACAAGGCCCTGTATCCCCCATTGCCCAGAAGTTATCCTTCTCGCCCATTCTAGAAAAGCGCTTTGGGTTGATGCCGATCTCATTAAGCCAAATATCCGCAGCCTCATCATCATCCTTGTAAACTGTTATCCAGAAGCGCTCTTCAGGCAGTCGCAATTCCTTTGTTAAGAAATCCCAAGCATATGTAATAGCCTCAAGCTTGAAATAATCACCAAAGCTAAAATTGCCCAGCATTTCAAAGAAGGTGTGATGTCGAGCGGTATAACCTACCTTTTCAAGGTCATTATGCTTCCCTCCTGCTCGAACACAGCGCTGAACAGTTGCAGCTCGATTGTAGCTGCGTTTTTCCTGTCCTAAAAAAACATTTTTAAACTGAACCATTCCAGCATTTGTAAACAGCAATGTCGGATCATTCCTCGGAACAAGAGAACTCGAAGCTATGATTTTGTGATCTCTCAATTCAAAGAATTGAAGGAAAGACTTTCTTAGATCGTTAACCTTTAACATTCTATACACCTTATTAGCAACATAGTTAGTTCCAAAAATATCCCTTTATTTATATAAAGCTAAATAATTTGTTAAATTCTTTTTGACTGCAAGAATTAATTACATATATTAGTTATTTTGTATTTATTATATGTATTCACTAAATTTCAAAAGATTAGAGTATATTTTATTGATTTCTGTCTAAACTATTTTCCTGATAGTATATTTTTTTATCTTATAGATCAATACCAAAATATTATCAATCCTCACTTTTTTTAATTCTTACACATATAGAATATAGTATATCTCACTTTCAATGTTATGTTATACTAAAACGCAATAAGTTTACGAAATAATTCTTAATGAGCTAATACGATTTAGAAAGTATATGAACTTTCTAAATACAGAACAAATCCAAGAGCTTAAAGACGCCCATCGAGAAGCGAAAAGAAGAAGAGACATCAAAAATGCAGATAAGATAAAAGCAATTCTTCT